>DAOTPH010000161.1:0-4372 GCA_035451765.1 Bacteroidota bacterium
ATTATCAGAGCTACGATGTGCTTTTTGAAGAATTAGTCGAAGCAATACTTAACAAGCAATGGTTGAACATTGCATATCGGGATATTTTTACATCTGAAGTTCATCATCAATTTGCGCTTTTTCGTGGTTTTTTCTTTTTTAGAGGGTCGATATTTTTTATTGCTTTTGTTCCACGTAAACACAATGATATTGCAATACCGCTTGAAAATATCAGTACCACAATTCCTGCAGAACCCTATAATGAATATGTGCCTGATTTTGATGCAAAATCATTTTTTGAAAATCGCTATGGAGTGAGCGATGGGGATTTGATTGAAGTAGAATTAAAATTTCTACCCGAAATTGCTCCTCTTTATGCTTCTAGACAATGGCATCCAAAACAGGAAGTTCTCCTTCAACCTGATGATTCTGTCGTAATTAAATTCCCCATCATTATGAATCAGGAGTTTATAAAATGGGTAATGAGTATTGGTGATGGTTTGAAAATATTATCCCCACAAGTCTTGATCGATAAAGTTAAGGAACAATATCAAGCTTTTTTGAGTTTGAATAGCTAGTATGTCATTTTTAATTCTTCTATTAGGGAGAATTGGGGATATGATTCTCTTAACTCCCTTTATTAAACTTTTATCTGAAAATTTTCCTGATGCAAAAATTGATGTTATTGCATCAAGGCATAATTGGGTGATTTTAAAAGATAATCCGAGAGTTTCACATATCTATATTTATAATAAAGAACCCTGGGAAATACCTGTCTTAATTACCAAACTTCGCTCGAGAAAATATTCATTTTATATTGACCCAAAAGACCACCATTCAACAGAAAGCCAAATTTTTGCAAAGATTGTGCGAGCTGAAAAAAAGGTATATTTCACACAAGCTTCAAAATTAAATGTCTTAGCAATTCAAAGGATTGATAAAAATAATGGCTTACATTTTTCACAAAAACTTATGCAACCTTTAAAATATTTGGGCATCAATTTTCCTGAAAAACCAATTCCACCTGAAATATTTGAAGATAATAATTCGCATACTTTCATTTTTAATTTTTTTCAAAATTTATTACCTAATAAAATAAATATATTGCTGAATATTTCCGCTAGTAATGAAAAGAAAATGTGGAGCAGTGAGAAATGGATAGAATTTTTAGGTTCAATTAATATTAATGATTTTAATATTATTTTGAGTGCAGACCCTAAAGATAAAAGCAAATTGATTACTATAAATGACAAATTTCCCAATACAATAATTACACCTGCTCGAAATTTTTTTGATTTAATATCTTTAATAAAAGGTGCTGACTTAGTGATAACACCCGATACATCAATTGTCCACATTGCATCAGCTTTCAATAAGCCAATATTGGCACTTTATTCAGGTTTGCTGTCTAGTCGAGAGCTCTTTAGGCCATTAAGCGATATTCAGACAATTGTATCTGCTGCTGACGGAGTTGATGATATTAGGCAAATCAATGTCGAGGAAGTAAAGAAATCATTCTATAAATTAATCAGTATTATAGGAAATGGTCAATATTCTTCAATATAGCAAAATTCAATTTAAGTTTTTATTTATTAAATAAAGAAAATTTAAATTATCAGATATATAATTTTCTTTAAAATATAGAAATAGCATCGTAATATTTAAATTTATAAAAACAATAATTTTTATGGCATAATTTTTTTGTTTATTTCTAAAAATATGCTAATTTTGAACGATAATAATATTTAAATGGCATAATTAAATGGCAGAAGAAGAAACAAGAAAACAGGAAAAACAGGAACCAGAAAAACCAAAGAAGGAATCTGATAACAAAATTTTGAATGCACCACTTCCTTTAATAATTGGTATTGGAGTTGGTGCTATAGTTCTGATATTGGTTGCAGTTGTCTTTGGTTATTTCATTGCAACTCGATTATTTCCATCTCAACCTACTACTGCTCAAGTCCAGACGACAGAAGAAAAATCTAACGAAAAAAAAGCAGCACTAAATCTTCAAAAAACAATATTCCTTGAAACGGGAAGAATTACGACCAATCCACGAGATGGTGCAACTACTTTTGTGGTTGTCAATCTTGGATTGGAATTTATGAAAAAAAATGAAAATGATAAAGCGTTAGAAGGTTTGACTGATGCGGGAGGGAAAATCAAACCCGATGAAGTTATCGTTCAAAAATTACTTGCACGTATCAAAAGTAACGTTAATGGGTTCATTGCATCCTATAATTTACAGGAATTGCAAGCACAACGCCCACAACTTGAAGAGCAATTTAAAACAAATTTACAACCAATTTTTGATGAATACGGTTTAAGATTGGTAAAGGTTGGTCTTATAGAATTTATAATTCAAGAATAAAATGGCAGAATTATTATCACAAAACGAAATTGATAATTTACTTTCCGAAATGTCAAGCGGAAGGGTTAATGTTGATGATGTTATATCTGGCAAATTTAAGTCAAAAGATATTGCTGCGTATGATTTTCGTCGCCCAAACAGGGTTTCAAAAAATCAATTGCGAACAATGCAAACTGTCCATGAAAATTTTGCAGAAACATTTGGCTATTACCTTGTTTCACGCTTACAATCATTAATTTCTGTTGAAGTTACATCAATTGACCAATTATTTTATTCTGAATACATATTATCGGTATCAAATCCAAGTTGCTTATATGTGTTTGATATAGAGGGAACTGATGGCAATGGAATTCTGGAGATAAGTCCACAGTTAGCTCTGGTGATTGTAGAAAAATTACTTGGTGGAAGTGGTGAAATAGCACCAAAACCTCGTTCGATAACCCCAATCGAGCAATCTGTAATTCGTGGTATTATTGAACACGCTTTTTCTGATTTACGTAATGCTTGGCGTTCAATTACAGAAATCAATTTTAAATATTCCCGATTAGAAATGGAAGCCGATTTTGTGCAAATTGCCCCGTCATCTGAAATTGTGTTAGTTGTATCTTTTGATGTAAATATCGGTGTTAATACTTATTTGATGAACTTATGTTTTCCAACATTTGCACTGGAAGAGGTCTTGGCTAAGCTCAATCGTCAGCAAATTACTGCTCCAACAGTTACGCTTACACCTCAAAAGAGAAAAGAAAATATCGAAATAATAAACAGACAGATTTCCTCAACTTATTTACTTGTTCAGGCTGAGCTTGCAAGAACAATTATTACAGTTGGGGATTTTCTTAATTTGGAAGTAGGGGATATTCTCAAACTGGATAAAAAAGTAAATGAAGAAGTAGAAATTTCAATAAATAATAGAAAAAAGCTTCTTGGAAGGCCTGGAACCGTTGATGGAAAACGGGCAGTTCAGGTCACTCGTTTCCTAAAAGAAGAAGATATTGTAGAACTAGATTTGAGATATAAAAAGGAGATATAAAATGGCAATGTCTCAAGAAGAAATAGATGCCCTTATAAATAGTGGCAGTGATGAAGAGCAACAAGTTCAAGAAGAGCAAAAAGCTGCCTTACAGCAATCCCAACTTCGAAGTACAAAAAGCGACGAAAAATCTGAAAAAACAAGTCCAAAATTGGAATTATTGCTTGATTTGCAATTGCCTGTTTCTATTGAACTTGGTCGCACAAATATGCTAATAAAGGACATTTTACAGCTTGGACGTGGCTCGGTCATTGAATTCGATAAATTAGTTAGCGAACCTGTGGATGTTATAATCAATGGTAAAAAGATTGCCGAGGGAGAGGTTGTCGTGATTGATAAGCATTTTGGTATTCGTATAACTCAGCTCATCGAACGCGAGGATAGAATAAAATCATTGAATACATAAGTTCGGGAGCTATTCAATGGATCAATCAATTCTTACTTCTTTTCTTGTTCTGGCAGCATTTATCGTTATTCTTTTCCTCTTATCACTTTATTTAAAGAAATTACAAAAAAATAAAATAAAAAAAATCGGGAATTATGAGGGTAAAGTTATAGGGCGTATCCCGCTTACTCAAAAGGCTTCTCTTTTTATTGTCAAAGTAGGGGGGCAGACTTTCTTAATTGGTTTAGCAGAGAAAAATATCACATTGATTTCTGAGCTTTCTCCAAAAGAACAACTAACAACCGAATTAACCAATAATTTAAAAAACAATCCCCAAAAATCAAATAGTGCCAATATTGAAACGGTAAGTCCAATTGGGAATCAATCCCTTTCATTTTCTTCATTTTTAAAAAATGCATTCAGCAAGAATAATTAGAATATGGCAAAAGCAAGGATGCTTTTGATGCGAATCCACGACTTAAATTGAAGGTTCAAAGAGACACCGTCTATAATGGAGGGGAACAAAAAAAGGGGCATATTGGAATATGCCCCTACACTTTTTTGGATAATTTCTTAATTATTATTGTCTAATAATTTCTTC
>DAOTPH010000162.1:0-4348 GCA_035451765.1 Bacteroidota bacterium
TGCTATGCCCAAGGCTATGGATATTATTATCGGAAGCATCAAGCAATTGAATTATATCTATATTTTGTCCTATATTCAATACAGCCACTCCCCAGGATGGTGCTGAAAATAGTCGCTTTTCAAATAAATCTGGATCTTCAGCATTTACTTCTAAATACCCATCAGCAGGATTTATATCCTTTATTGAACTTGATGCTCGATGCCAAACAACAATTATCGTCCCTTTGCGAAGGTTTTGCCATAAAGGTATATCTTTAAATCGCACGCCACCTTGCCAATCTCCACTTTCGGAATTATCGCGCAATGTGCATCCGACTAGATTTACATTATCGCTTGTTATTAGAATTTCTGTCCATTCGCCCTCGGGAGTTGCAGTGCGATTAAAATACTCACTGATAACCGCTATTTGCCCAAATACGGAATTTAGAGAAGTAATAATTAGTATAGATAATATGAGGATATATCTTTTCATTAAATTTTTTATAATTACGAATTTAATGAAAAATATTGAATAAATGGAGATATTATTTATTTTGCAAAAAAGGGGTGTAATTGCTTACACCCCTTTTCTTAGATTAAATATTAAAATGCTTTGTTTTCCATTTAATAAGTTGCCGTTGCATTTTATCTGCGGCATCATTTAATGATTTATGAAAATCTTCACTTTCTGACCTGGCTTTGAGAATTTCACCATTAACATGGACAGTAAATTCTACTATTTTATTTTGTTCGTTGATAAACTCCACATTGGCGCTGAGTATTTCATCAGCATAACGAGTAAGGCGATTTGCTAACTCGATTGCTTTCTCCTGCAATTGAGGCTGATGGTTATTGAAATGTCTGAATGTTACGTTTGTTTCCATATTATTCTCCAAAAGTTAATTAAACAAATTTAATGATGTTTTATTAAATACTTCTCTATATTAAAAGTTAATCCAATATTAATGCCAATATAAAATGGTGCTACTCCCTTCCCTCCCATCATTTCATCAGGAAACGGCACAATTTGCGATTCAAGATTTTTAAATATACGAGGATATCTTATCACATAATAAAAACTTGAGGATATTGAAGTACTTTTCATAAAAAAATCGGGTCGCTCCTTATCCCAATCTAAATCCACTCCGACAGTTGCATATAGAGTTGGATAAAAATCAATTGAATTATATACTGTGCTACTTTTCCGCGTATCATATTTTAAAGGGGAATTTACTAATTCTTTCCATATAAAATATGAATATGATATGCCAATTCCCGCACCAAAATAACTTTTATATTTTTCATAAAATTGATAATACTCTCCCGTAATAATAATTGGAACAGTAGTAAGGGTCATATCTTCATAAAAGTTACGCCAAAGTCCTTGTTGGTTGGGGTCATCTTGCGAAAAATTGTCTTGCAAAGAATTTGGAATATATTCAGCATTTAATGAAACTCGAAAATTTTCCTTTATTTGAAAGTTAATAGTTCCTCCAAAGCCCCAATATGTTTGGAATTCCGATTTTATTCCACCCATTTGATTTTGATATTGTTCCAAAAATCCTTTTGTCAATATAGGGAGATTAGACCCTGTATATATACTTATTGTTATTCTATTATTCAATGTATCTTCTTTTGAATAAGTATTTATTTTAATTACTAAATTAAGAAAAAGAAAAATAAAAAGCAACTTATATAGTTTGCTTCTCATTCATTGAACCAATTAATGGCTTTGATTATTGTATCACGCAAATGAGTTCGCGGTACAATCATATCCACAAATCCTGTTTCAAGCACAGTTTCGGCACGTTGAAAATTGGGAGGTAGTTTTTTCCGTATAGTTTGCTCTATTACTCTAGGGCCTGCAAAACCAATTAATGCACCAGGTTCGGCAATATTTAAATCGCCAAGCATTGCAAAAGAGGCGCTGACTCCACCAGTGGTTGGGTCGGTTAAAATTGAAATATATGGAATATGTCCATTATGGAGTTCGGCAATAATTGCTGCTGTTTTTGGCATTTGCATTAATGATAATGCGGATTCTTGCATCCTTGCTCCACCTGATACCGAAACAATAATCAATGGTACTTTTTTCTCTAATGAATATTTTGCAGCTCTATATATTTTCTCGCCGACGACTGAGCCCATACTTCCACCAATAAAATTAAAATTCATCACTCCGAGTGATACTTCTTTACCATTGATTTTCCCCGTTCCTGTTGTGATTGCATCATTTAAGCCTGTTTTTGCTATTGCCTCTTTTATTCTGTCTGCATAGGGTTTTGTATCAATGAATCCAAGAGGGTCAGTCGAACGAATATTCGTATTGGACTCTTTAAATGTATCTTTATCAAGTAATATTTCTATATAATCATTTGAGGAAATACGGAAATGGTAACTGCATTTATTGCAAGTAAACAAATTATCTTCTAGTTGCTTTTTATAGAGCATTTGACCGCACGATGGACATTTTGTCCATAATCCATCGGGCATATAAGCAGGTGATGTCTCAGCAATATTTTTCTCGGAACGAACAAACCAAGCCATTTTATTCCTTAATAATTTTTTAACAAAATTATGAAAATTCTAGATAATATTAAAATTATCAAAAAATATAATAGAATACCTTCTATATTATGTGGCAAAAGCATCCTTGCTTTTGTTATGGATGTATGCAGTATGCCCATAAAAATTCTGCACCAGGATGGTGCAGGCCATAAAATAATGAGCAAAGATGCTCATTCCACACCCTTATTCCTTAATCATCTTCTCCACTACTTGTCTCCCACTATTGAAAAATCGCACCGTGTAAAACCCGCTTGATAATTGGTTAATATTTATTTTGTTTGATTCAATTGCTCCACTTTGCACGCAATTCCCAAGTAGATCATAAATTTGATATTGCCAACCATTACCAAGATAATGATAAACACTCCCAGCTCCCTCTACAAAAAGGGAATGAATATAAATATAGTCTCTTGCGGGATTTGGAGATATGATGATTTTCTTTTCAATATCCCTCTCCTGAACGCCGACTGTAGTTGTATCTTTCCATATTATTGCTATTACTCTGTAGAATGTTGTATCCTCAACCTGAATTTCTGGAACATAATATCCCGCATCTATATAATATTCGGGGCTTATTGCATAAGTAAATGAAATATCTGCACCAGCTTTCTCAGGATATGTTGCAAATCCTTCTTGCTTGCTATAATCCTTCCCAAAATAATTGACAATCCTCACTTTTCCGTTAGTACTTATACATATTGGATTATTGCTGCCTCCATAATTTTTCAAAGGGGATTTTATTTCTTCAAAATAATAATAGTTTGATTCTAAGTTTTGCAAAAATACATCTGTAATCACTCCACCTGACAGAGGGGCTAACATTTTAATAACATTATGAACAGTTGTATCTCCATATCCTACCGCAATTAAGCTATCTATCAAACCACCTTCATTTGTCATTACAATACTCTGAATGGTATCGGGATTTTGTTTCCAAGCAATCGCAAAAGCTTTGTAAGGTATTCCATTTTCATTAGTTCCCGCATCAATTAAATTTGAATTCTCCTTTGGTGTGGTTATGTAAAACTCGCCTATGCCTTTTCGATATGTCACAAACGATATAAAACCCTGAAGATGAGCAGACTCATTTCCAGAAATTGGTTTTACTAAGACTGTCCCATCAACATTGATACAAGCTGGATTATTTGATCCTGTCCAATCCTTCAAATTAGTTGAAAACACCATACTCTCTTCAGAATTGGAAGCAAGAGTTTCTAAATATCTATCATTAATGATTGTCTGGGAAAAAGGTTTCAATAATTCCAATATTTCATACATATTTTTATCTCCATCCCCTGCTCTAATCATCTTATCTATTAGTTTCCCTTCCTCGTTTGAAATAACAAACGTAGTGGCGTCGCTTACATACCATAAATACAATAGTATCTCTTGAGAATTACTTGCATTAGATTCGCTGACTGCGCTCCCCATTATGATTGCAGTAACCGTCGCATCAGCGGTGAGTGCTGTTGTTGCAGTACCTGTTAGAGTAATAACGATAGAGTTGCCTGTGCCTTTAGAAGCGGTATAGTCCAACCCTGCAGGAAGTCCGGAGAGTGTCACATCGGCTTTGGAAACATCCGCCTTAACCGTGCCGGAGGTCACATTGATTTCCCATGTCTTATTCCGTGCAGAAGGAGTT
Organism: Bacteroidota bacterium; assembly: GCA_035451765.1. Taxonomy (GTDB): domain Bacteria; phylum Bacteroidota; class Ignavibacteria; order Kapaibacteriales; family UBA2268; genus UBA2268. The sequence goes on from DAOTPH010000162.1 coordinate 4,190, forward strand.
TTGTTGTCCATTTGCAGGATAGCAATACTATCAGTAGCAGTGCCAGTAATAATTAGTTGGTCAGTGAGCTCTCCTTCCTCGTTGGAATGCATAAGGGTGGTAGCAGTATTTTGTCCATACAGACAATTTGCAAATGATAAAAATCCAAAAATTAAGAAA
>DAOTPH010000163.1:0-4347 GCA_035451765.1 Bacteroidota bacterium
CCTCTGTTGCATAACCTATGTACATTGCAACGGAACACACGTAGGGGCAATTCATGAATTGCCCCTACAATATGTAAAGACGCAAAATTTTGCGTCTCTACAGTGCTTCAACCACAAAAAAAAGAGACACATTCAACGTATCTCTTCAAAATAAATTATCAAACATTTTATAATGTAGGTTTTCCGGGTTCCCAATTGCATGGGGTCATTTTGCCTGATTGCAATGCTTGAAGTACCCGCATTGTCTCGGCTGAACTGCGACCTGCTTCTTCAGGATGAACAACATAATAACGCACATTTCCTTCGGGGTCAATAATAAATAGTCCGCGAACAGCGTGTCCTGCGCTTTCTCGATATACATTATAATCCTTTGAAATTTGATGAGTGGAATCAGCAAGCATTGGAAATGGCAAATTCATCAATCCGGGCAGGCTTTGACGCCATGCAAGATGTGAAAATTGACTATCTACAGAGCAAGCTAATACTTCTGTGTTAAGCTTCTTGAATTCTTCGTAATGTTTGCCAAATTCTTCAATTTCAGTTGGGCAAACAAATGTGAAATCAGCAGGATAAAAGAAAAATACAAGCCATTTGCCTTTGTAATCATCAAGTGAAATTTCTTTAAATGCATTCTCGAAATTAAGATTAGATGCATTACCACCTACTACGGCACTGCCTTTGAATTTTGGTGCAGGTTCTCCAACAAATATACCCATTTTGAACTCCTTTAAAAAATTAATTAATAAAATATAAAATTAACATAAAATATTGACGTAAGTAAAAATATTTAGTTTTAACTAAATATAAAATTTTAAAACTAAAGCGGTAATAATCCACTCGAAAATGATATAATTTGCTGGATATATGCAAAAGCATCTACCTGGTCATCATTTCGCGCTCGTGGAAAATTTAGTAACTCTCCCTCAAATGCTTCCAAATATTGCGCATTCCTTTTGAAATATACTCTCCCCGCTTCAAGCATTGATGCTATTGGCAAAGCTCGTGAAATCTTGTCTTTATCTGCTTTTAATGATTTTATTGGCAAACCTTCTTTCAATGCGGATTGCAATAAACTGCTTTGATATTGCACATTTTCAATACCAATTAAAATAGGCTGATATTTTTGATAATTATATTTAATTAAATTCAAATGCTCTGTTGCCTCGAATTTTTCCCGAATTATATCTAAAATAAGTATATCGTTATTGATTGTCGTTGCAAATGTGAGTATTACAGTATAATCTGCTGTTTCTTTTGTGGAACTTGCCAAATCAACTGTTGAAAAAATTTTACAAGAATTTTTGCTTATTCGTTCCCGTTGCCCATCTTTATAATTTAAAATATAATTCCTGTCATCTTCATCAAAATACTGGAACCACAAGCGTTTGAATATACTTGAACCCGCTGGCACAGGTTCCTGCTGATATAATCCGGAAAACCAATATGACCCAATTGAATTTTTAATTTGATTGAGTTTGTCAATATTATATCTTTCTTGCCATAATGGCTCACCAACCTTCCTTCCTAATAAATCATTTTCTTTGGCAATTGCTGGTAAATTGATATGTTGCCATTGATAGCTTGATGTTGCAAAATTATTTGCAAGCAATCTGCCTGTCAAATCATCCTCATTCCACCGTGTCATAATAATAATCATTGCTCCATCAGGTTCAAGCCGAGTGAAAGCAGTTGAATTAAACCATTCAAAAACTTTATCGCGATATGTTATTGAATTTGCTTCAGCATCGTTTTTTATAGGGTCATCAATTATCATAATATTTGCGCCCTTCCCTGTTATTGCGCCTCCTGTGCCAACAGCATATAATCCACCTGAATGCCCAATAAAATCAAAGCTATTTGCACGGCGATGGTCAGGATTAATTTGCAAATTGAATAAACGAGGACCGAATTCCTTTAGAATATCGCGAATTTTTCTGCTCCAGCCTTCCGATAGACTTGCTTGATATGATGATAAAATAATACGTTTATCAGGAAAATTTCCAAGATACCAAGCGGGGAAATATTTTGATAGAAATTCCGATTTACCGTGCCGGGGCGGGAGATTGACAATTAAAAATCGCTCCTCACCCCGCAAAATTTTAAATAAATATTCCTCAACAAGTCCAAAATGCTTAGCATATCTCCATCGCCCTTGCGAGACATAATTAGCAAATAGCGATGGAGATAACCGTATCAATTGCAACAATTCTCTTTCATCTTGTGCCAATTTTCAAAGTCCATATTTTCTCTTTAATTTCATTATATATTGCGAACTAACTTGCAATTGCAACGCTATTTCTTTTACATTCATTTGCCTATGCTTTTGAATGAATTTCACAATGAATTGTTCCAAACGTGATACACGCGGAATATAAATATACATTCCTGATAATTTTCTAAGCAAATCCCGCGTTGGCTCAATTCCAATAGCATCAGCAAGAAGAAGTAAATCGGGAGTTAAATCCTCACGCTCAATTTCCTCAAAGATATCTTTCATATTGCTTCCTTAATCAAATTCAAAAAAATCGTCAATTTCTAAATCATCGAAAAAGCCTTCGATTAAATATTGCAATTCTTCAATAATATTTTCATCGAATACATCATGCGATTTCAATTGTTTAAAAAATTCATTAAATATAATAAGCATAAGAGCATTTCTTTCGTCGCGTTCAAGTGGCTCATGCGATTGAATTCGAGCAATTTCCTCACGTGGATAATTGATTTGGATTGAATAATTGATTGAATTTTGGTTTTGCATAACTACCTCATAATTAAATAATATTTTATAATTTTGTAAAAAATAGTTTTCAAATATTTGCAAATTAATTTACAACAAAATTATGTAATATTTACATATATACAAAGTAAATAATACATATTTTATTTAAAAAATATATTTTCTTTATGGATGAAATAAATAAAGCAATTGGCAAGCGATTGCGTCTAATACGTAATATTTTCAATGAGGGCGGCAAGCTTTCAGCTCAGCAATTTGCATTTTTGCTCAATGAAACACGTGATAAAATCATTAGCTATGAATTGGGCAGGTCAGCAATTCCAATTCGTATGCTTATTGAGCTTTATAATCGCGGGATTAATATTATCTGGTTGATTACAGGTGAAGGTGATATATTTGCCAAAAATGAAGCGGGACGCCGATTCAAACAAAATATCAAATTTGATATTAATTCAAAATCCGAAATTGAAAAATTGATGAAAATCAATGATGCAGACCGCGATTTCCCAATTCTTAAAGTTGCAGCAGGAAAAATTCCCAAAAAATCAAAAGAAAAAAAAGAAAATACCGATTAATTATTTATTATAAAGTGCGCAAAAATCCGCCATCCACAGGGAAATTAATACCTGTAATATAGCGAGCATAATCAGACGCAAGAAATGCTGCAGCATAGCCAATATCTTCAGGTTTTCCCATTGCGCCCAAAGGTATATCCATTGTGCGACTTTTTAATTCTTCTTCAATAGTAATACCCTTACGCTTTGCTTCTGCCTCGATTAACACATTTTGCCTTTCTGTAAGTATATAACCCGGCAAAATATTATTAACTGTGATATTGAACGGTGCAAGCTCCCGTGATATAATTTTTGCCCAACTTGAGACCGCACCACGCACAGTATTTGAAACGCCTAAATTATCAAGTGGTTGCTTTGCACCAATTGAAGTGATATTAATAACACGCCCCCACCGATTTGCTTTCATATCAGGCAATAACAAATTAAGAAGTACCTGATAAGAAAGCAAATGCATATTGAATGCCTTTTGATACTCGCTTAGCGATGCAGTTGATGCGGGTCCTGGGTCGGGTCCGCCTGTATTATTCACAAGAATTTGGATAGGTTTGATTCCAGAGATTTTTTCAGATACTTTTTCCTTTAATTCATTAGGATTTGCATAATCGCAAGCGATATAATCATAAAATTGTTCATCATTGCGAGGCAACTCATCAATTAATTTTTTTAGATTATCTTCCGAACGTGAAATAATCAGAAGATTTGCACCCGATTCGGCAAATACTTTGGCAATGCCTCTGCCAATACCTTGCGAACCACCACCTATTATCGCGGTTTTGTTTTTTAATGATATATTCATAATAATATTTTTTTAAAAATTAATTTATCTAAATTAAGACATTTTCAATAAATATAAATATATAGAAGTGGGGATTGGGTGTAGAGACGCTATATATTGCGTCTCTACAATGGAATTTTTCTATTGCAGAGGGCTGAAGCCCTCTGTTGCATAACCTATGTACATTGCAACGGAACACACGTAGGGGCAATTCATGAATTGCCCCTACAATATGTAGAGACGCAAAATTTTGCGTCTCT
>DAOTPH010000164.1:0-2264 GCA_035451765.1 Bacteroidota bacterium
TTAATCACAAAATCGTTTAAGAAAGCACCTGCATCATGCATTTTTTCACCTATTGCTAATTCTTGCGTTGTTATTCCATTCAAATAGAAACCAAATTTTTTGCAACTTTCTTTCTTGATATTTGATAAAAATTTTATATCCTTTCCATTTCTTATATATGATGCATAAGAGTCTGTGGAATGATTCTTTTGCTGAATATATATAATTTGTTCAAGTTTTACTTCTTTCCATACTTTGCTGCAATCAACAATTTGCTGGATATTTTCTAATAATTTTTCTCTTATTTTAATCCAATTTGAAGCGTACAAAAACGGTTTAGGAACAATAAAGCCATTATAGCCATTATTTTTCAAAAGATTTGTTGCTAACCCCATAAAAAGGCAAGCAGTATCAGTATTTTGCAATTTAAATTTTTTCTCGAGGTAATTTCTTTCTTCTTGATTTAATTCCGCACCGTACGGTGGATTGCCGATAACCACATCGAAACCGGCATTTCCCTGTCCCCTGTCCCTAATCCCCAGCACCTGCGGAAACTCCTTTTCCCAATCGAACGCATTGACTTTAAATAATTCATCCTCGGTGTAGGCTGACATTGTCTTGCCTGTATAAAAATCGCTACCAATCAAGGAATTGCCGCATTTGATATTATTGCTTAAATCGGGAAGTGCGCGCTCAAAATTAATATTTATTACTTTATTTAACGTCTCTTCTGTTTCACCTTCAAGGACTTTCAACATCAAAGAAAGCTTGGTTACTTCCACAGCTTGCGGGTCGATATCAACGCCATAAATATGATCTGTAAGTATCCGCTTTTTTTCCTGTATTGTCAATTTATAAATGGGGGTTTGGGGTTGGGGATTGGAGATTGACTTTTTAGGGATGATTTGGTAAATTTTTGGATTTTTTCCTTTTGAATATTTTTCAGGATTTTTAGAATATTGGAGCAAATACCAATCCAAAAGATATTGATAAGCATTTAAAAGGAAGGAGCCACTACCACAAGCGGGGTCAAGCACGGTAATTTTGTCTGCCTCCTCAATAGGTTGTAGGGGCAATTCATGAATTGCCCCTACATCTTCCAGTCCCCAGTCCCCAACCCCCAGCACCTTACCTAATGTATTTTTTACAATATAATCTACAATATAAGTAGGAGTGTAATAAACGCCACCGGCTTTACGAACTTGCGGTTTTTCCACAACAACAGCTTTATGACGGGAATTTATTGAAATTACCTTGCCAATAAAACGCTCGTAAACTTGACCTAGAATATCGGCAGGGATTTCCGAAAATACATAGGGACTTTCGGGATAATATAATCGCTTTAAAATATCTTTTAAAACCTTATCATCTATCTTTAAATCTTTTGAAATAGTATCAGGATTATCATTTCGTTTATCAGAGGTAAAATGAAATAGTCCAGAATTGTATTTTTTATCCGCTGCTTCAAATATTTCAAATAAACGATTATAAACATTAACACCATTCAAAAGCTTTTGCAATTGACCATTGGGTTCAATACCTCTATCTTCGCAAATCCGCAAGAATACAATTCTATCGATAGTTTTTTGTACTATATCATTCAAACTACGAACGGGCAAATCGGGATTACGCAAAAAAATATTATGAGCAAGCCAATCACGCCAAGATTCCATTTCTTGCAAAAACAAGTCATCAACTTCTTGTGTTCCACGTTTATCGGTTTTTGATTCTATAAACTTATTTAAATTGCCTTTTAGAACGGCTTCCTTTGAAAAAAGATTGTATATTTCATCCCATTTTTCTAAATAATCTTTATAATGATAATATTTAATACGAGCTGTCGAGGCGCTGTCATTGGGTTTTGGGATAATACGACAATCATACACAGCAAATTCTTCAAAATCCGTGAGAATTGAGACGGGCAATTTAGCTGACCAAGCATAACGGCGCAACTGATAAGCAGGGGATATATCCATTTTTATATCGACAGATGGCTTTTTTGCTTCAACAAAAAAGAGCCTTTGCCCACCAATGCGGAAAGAGTAATCAGGAGCTTTTGTTTGTCCACCAATTTTAATTGCATCTTCGTGAATTACTTCCCTATAAGCTTCAGCATATCCTTGGGAATTATCGACATCCCAGCCAAGTGCTTTAAAAAATGGATCGATAAAGTCGCGCCGCGTTTTAGTTTCATTATATTCAGAGTCCTTATAGCTTGCGTATTGCTCGCTAAACCGCTCCACAAGTTTTGCTATTTCTTTATATGCCTGCTCTTTTGGGGACAT
>DAOTPH010000164.1:2364-4341 GCA_035451765.1 Bacteroidota bacterium
CTGAACAAATTGAATTGCCTTTGTTAGTCCATTTGCAAATTTATCAAGATCCTCTTGAAATACCATAATATTATGGCGTCGAAAAGTATCCTCACCCACTTTTTTCGACTCGCTTATTACTATATATTTATCTCCATTAATGTTTTCTTTGACATCGAAAAAGTATGTTCGGGATCCCGCTTTGACACTTTCTGAAAATAATCTTTCTTTTTGCTCTGACATAACTTAATTCCCCTAAAAACAACTTTTTAAAATAGCAAAAATACAAACAATTCCCTTATAAATCATTCCCCATTCCCCAACCCCTAACCCCTAATCCCCCATTTTTCCTTAATTTGCATTTTTTCAATGTGTTCATTTATGCTCGAATTTCAAAAATTTCTTGATTCTGATATTGATGCTGAAAGCTGGGATAAATTTGTCGAATCTTCCGATAATGGCACTATTTTTCATAAACGGCGTTTCCTTTCCTATCATCCCACCGAAAGATTTCCTGATGCCTCGCTTGTATTTAAAAAAAATAATAAGCTTTTTGGCGTGTTTCCTTCAACAATTATCGAACGTGATGGCAAACGTGTGCTTTCGTCTCACTCGGGTGCTTCGTATGGAGGCGTTGCTTATCCATCGAATTTGAATTTGCGGGATAGCTTCGATTTGGTTGAGGGTATTATCGAATATGCTAAGCAAGAGCATTGTAATCGCATCCAAATCACGCCACCGCCTGTCATTTATCAATCAAAATATTCCAATTATTTCGATTTTGCATTGATAAAAAACCATTTCCATTTTTTGAAACGTGAGCTTACAAGTGTCGTGCAATTGGATTTTCCAAAAGATGATTTGCTTGCGATGTATCGTCCTGAGGCTCGCACATCTGTGAAAAAAGCAATGAAAAAAGGCGTCGAAATTGTTGAATGTGAGCAATTTGCAGAATATTATGAAATATTAAAGAAAAATTTAAAAATGCGTCATAATGTATCGCCAACTCACACATTGGATGAATTACTAAAATTGAAATCCCTATTTCCAACACGCATTCGTTTATGGGGTGCATTTCTCGAAGATAAGCTAATTGCAGGTGTATGTAATTTTTCGGCAAATGATAAGGTAGTGCTTGCATTTTACATCAGTCATAACGAAGATTATCAGGAATATCGTCCTGTAAATTTGCTTTTTTACGAAATTATGAAACGCTATCAGGAAGAGGGTTTCAAATTCCTTGATTTTGGATTATTTACAGTGAATATGGACCCTAACTGGGGCCTCGCACGCTTCAAAGAAAATTTTGGAGCTCGTGGCATATTCCGTGATAGCTATTTTTTGGATATATAAAGAAATATTCTATTTTTCAATTTGAGAGAAAAATAGCATAAATACTAAATATTAAGATATATTTTTAATTATTATTACTTTTCAACTATTCTCGTTAATCTCCATTTATAATAGCTGTTTCCCCACATTGTGCGATGGCTAACCAATATCTCGGTAAATCCAATTTTTTCCTTATAAATCATTTGCATCTTGATTTTTTCGGAGTATATTTCCTTATCATCATTTATAAAAAATTCATTCAATGCTGGATCATCCGATGGACGCTTAAATGGTTTCATCCCCCAATCATACTTATGCCTTATTAATCGATTGAGACATATCACAACATTTTTACATTTCTCTTGATCGCCTAGCACATTTATCGTAGTATCAGTAAGCACTTTGCTTGACCATTCCTGTATTATCATTGCAGGCATTATTGACATAAATTCTTTCAATAACAAAAGCTCTACAATTGAGGTATCCCGGAGTATATTATTACTAGTATCTTTATTAAATGGATTATAATTAATATTATTTAGTACAGAATATCCTGATATTCTATCACCGACCACATTTGTATCGATAAATGGTATTCCAAATTTTGTGTTCAATATAAAAGAATTTTGCAAGAATGCTGCATTGCCTGTGCCATATTCCTTATCT
>DAOTPH010000165.1:0-4323 GCA_035451765.1 Bacteroidota bacterium
GACATACCGATAGAATTGGAGATGATAGTTATAATTTGAAACTTTCCGATGCACGAGCTAAATCTACTGCTGCGGTATTAAAAAACAAAAATGTAGAAGCTTATGGTGTGGGTGAGCAAAATTTACTATATGATAATACAACACCTGAGGGTAGATTTTACTGTAGAACAGTTCAAGTTATCGTAAAACAAAAAAATTAAAGAGGAATAGTAATGAATTTTTTAAAGAAAATATTAATTTTTTCATTCTTGAGTGTGTTGTTAGCTTCTTGTTATACTCAAACTATTGATGATTTTAGCCAATTTACAGTGCAAATACCAATTTATTTTTATGATAAAAGCACTGACAGAAAAGTGCCTGATGTTGGAATAAATTTTTCAAATTTATATCAGTATGATGAATATAATTCAAATAAAGACAGGATTGACAAAGCAGAAGTATTTCAATTTAGCATTTGGATTGATTCATTAGTTTTACCAGGAGATCCACCAAAACCATTTGTTCCTAGTGTCGATGAAGTGATATTTGATCATGTAAGATATACTATTGTTTTTGCTAAACCTAAAATTCCAGGAAATGACAAATCGTTAAATGCAGATGATTTTGAAATTGATAATACTCTTCAACCTTTTGTCCTTGCTGATTTTTATAATGTAAGTGTTACAGATTATTATAAAAATCCTAAACATATTTATTCTATTCCTCAAGAAGAAGCAATAGTAATTTCTGATTTATTAAAGACCAGGCCTTATTTTTTTGTCCTGGCAGAATATAGTAAATATCAGAATCAACCATCAGATACAGTAGTCTTTCCCTATTCTGAATACAGAGGCGACCTTGTTGTAAGGCTTAAAATAAAATTATAGAATCGGCTAAAACCATTGTTTGAATGGTGGAAACCAAATTATTCCAAAGCGGGGAATAGAATAGAACGTTGTAATATCGCTCGGTTTATAACAATCAGGTGGATTATAGCGGGGATCATAAGATCTTTTTGTATGACTAAGCATAAAATTTAGCCTCCATTCTGCATTAAGGCAAAATAAACCTGCATTTTTTATTGGAATATTTACAAAAAAACCTAATCCTGTTATTAAACCCGTTTTATTTATGGTATTCCTGTGTTGAAGTGGATATAGTAAGGAGTCATATTGGGAAAATATATTAGTAATATTCGATATTCCTGAAATAAGATAAAAATTGACGCGGCTATGTGGATTAACTACCCAATCTAATGTAAATTCAGTAAAATAATGTTCATTTGCCGGTAGAGGATGAAGGGAATCATATATTTTTGTATCTTTTGTGGGTTTTGTATTATATGAGTAAATCAGTGATAATTGAGCAATTACCCAATCAAATGCTCCCCCGTATAAAATGGTCCCCCCTGCTGCAAATAAGCCATCATGAGAAATATCTTGGCTTTCAGGATAATATGTTTCAACGATTGTATTAATTCCCAAAATTGGTCCAAAACCTATGAACTTCTTAACAGGATTTTCATATTGCTCTAATGAATCTTCATTTTCATATTCATTATTATTGGCATTAGATTGAGAATAACTTGTGGATGTAAATATGAAGAACATTATAATTGAAGCCAAAGAAAAAAATAATTTTGCTGTTTTTGTTGTCATTATTTTTACCTCATTAATTGAAATTGATTTAATTTCTGCAATTTTTTCTGCAATTTTTATAATAAATGATGGTTCATTCCTTTTGCCTCGATAGGGAATAGGAGCCATCCAAGGTGCATCTGTCTCGAGCATTATTTTATCAAGTGGTGCAAGCTTTACAACTTCACGAAGATCATTCGCATTTTTATATGTGATATTACCCGTAAATGAAATATTAAAGCCCAAATCCAAAGATTTATTCATAAATTCTATATCCTGCGAAAAGCAATGCATAACACCTCTTAGATTCCCATCTTGTTCTTGATTTATGATTGAAATAATATCCTCTGATGCATCACGATTATGGACTATTATTGGTAAATTATATTCTTTTGCAATCCTTATTTGTTTTAAAAATGCTTCTTTTTGTTTTTCTTTTGGGCAATAATCATAATAATAATCAAGCCCAATCTCTCCAATTGCTTTTACTTTTGGATGCGAAACTAATTGATGAATTCTTGCTTCTGCTTGATTGTCATAACTTTGTGCATTTTGTGGATGCACACCAATTGCGCAATATAATTGCTCATAATGTTCAGCCAGTTTGATAACATTATCAAATGTAGATGGCTCAATTGCAGGCATTATAATATTTTCTACACCTATAGAGAAAGCCCTCTCGAGCATCTCATCTCTATCGTTATCGAACTGCTCAACAAATATATGCGAATGTGTATCAATCATTTAGATTGCAACTCTTGCAATTTTGATATTACTTCATCAACATGCCCTTCGACTTTAACATCTCGGTTTGCCCATCGGATTATTCCTTCTGGATCAATTATAAAAGTTGAGCGTTTTAGTCCCATCGTTGTTTTTCCGTACATTTTCTTTTCGCCGATAACTTCATACATTTGCGCAATTTTCTTGTCTGGGTCGCTTAACAAAGTGAAATTTAATGAATTCTTTTCTTTAAAATTAATATGGGAATTTGTTGAATCAAAACTGACCCCAAAGACTTTTGCATTATATGCAGTTATTCGTTCCATATTGTCTCGAAATGAGCAAGCTTCTTTTGTGCAGCCTGGCGTATTATCTTTTGGATAAAAATATAACACAATCCAATTTCCAAAATTGTCAGATAACTTAAAATTATCCCCACTATCTGTAATAGCTGTGAAATCAGGGGCTTTATCCCCAATATTTAATGACATAGTGTTCTCCTCAATTATTTTCTTTTGCGTTAAAAATTTCAATTATAGCTGTTTCTAATTCTGTTATATTATTATTTTTTCTTTTATTAGAATTTGAATCATCATTAATGTTTTCTTTTGACGTTTCTAATGTTTTTGTCTTGTTTTTTTTATTATTTTCTGCGGGAGAAAAATTTGCAATAACATCAAATTTAATTTGATTACCATAAAATTCTTTCAGGAAGCTTTCAATTTTGTTTTTTCTTATTGGTGAATTAAAATTTTCAAACACTATTTGTGATTCTGCTATTAATTCTACTAAATTATCTGAAAATGAAAATGTTGCATTTGATAGCGATGTTAATGTATTTTCTTTTGTTGCATATTTGTCAATGAATTCATTCCATCGTGCTTCAATTTCTTCCTTTGAGATAATCTCTGGTAATTTTACTGTGGCATTTTCATTGATTTTCTCGACGACCTTTTCTTCCTGAGTAATTTTATCATCTGATACTTTTTCTTTTGCTGTGCTGGATGAAGAAAGAGAAGGTTGGGAAGATTGTTGCGACTTATTTAGTGCCGAAATATTAGCTTTAGATTTTAAATTTTCTATTTCCTTAATTAATTGTTGTAAATCAATTGAATTAGGAATTGATGCAAGCAATGACAAGACAATTTCAAAACGTATCTTTTGCTGCGGTGAAAATTTTAATTGTTGCTCAGAATTTGAAATAATTTGAATAAAGCGTATTAGATCTTGGGTCTCAAATTCTTTTGAATATTCAATATACTTGTCAGCAAAATATTGGGATGTCTCTAGAAATTCGGTTGAATTGGCTACCTTTACTGCAAGAAGATTTCTGAAATGCTCGAGCAGTCCTTGCAAGGTTTCTAAATAATCATATCCTCTTTTTGAAACCTCAGATGAAATTTCAAAGACTTTCTTCAAATCTTTAGAGACAATTGTATCTGTAATATCAAAATAAAAATCATCATCTATAAGATGCAATGCAACAGATACTTTTGATAAAGTAATCTCTCCATCCGTGAATGACACAACTTGGTCAAATATACTTTCGGCATCGCGCATTGATCCGTCAGCTTTCTTTGCAATAGCAAATAGCGATTCATCATCAATTTTGATATTTTCAATATTGGAAATTGCTCGCAATTGCTCTGTCATTTTTGATATTTCCATCCTATGAAAATCAAATCGCTGGCACCTACTTACTATTGTTGCTGGAACTTTATGCGGTTCTGTTGTGGCAAAAATGAACAACAAATGTTTGGGAGGTTCTTCCAATATTTTCAGAAGTGCATTAAAAGCGCTTGTCGATAGCATATGCACTTCGTCTATGATATAAATTTTATATTTTCCTTGAATTGGTGGAAATTTTGCATTTTCTCTTAGTGCTCGCACATCGTCAACACTATTATTCGAGGCGCCATCGATTTCGTTCAAATCCATTGAGCGATTTTCAAGCATTGTGCGGCAATTAATACATTCATTGCAC
>DAOTPH010000166.1:0-4310 GCA_035451765.1 Bacteroidota bacterium
TTTAAAAAGCATTCTTATTTTATGAGGATTACTTATTTTAAATTTTATTTCAATTTTATTACTTATTCTTAAACTACAAATTTAAAAAAACATATTCAAATTAAATGATATTTGCTAATATTTTTCGTAATTTTTTAATTTTTTCCTACCAAAAACTTTACCAATTTGATCGTTTTTAAATTTTACATAATTAAAAACGTTACAAAATTACTTAATATTACTAATTACTTTATGCAAAATATTGAATATTCATCTGATAAAAAAATACTTGCCACACTTGGCTATATTATTATTGGTTTTGTTTTCATATATTTTATAGTGTCAATACAATCATTTGCTAATGTGGAAAATTTTACACATTTTTTAATTCTTGGAGGAATATTTGTCCTTTTAGGTATTTTTCTAATTCTCATTGGTAACCAAAAACGAAAATTCGTTTTTTCTGATAAAACCCTATTTTTTTACAACCGTAAACGTATCGTTTTCCAAGCTGATTACTCCGATATTGACCTAATTAGAATTTTCCATAATAATTCTTCCAACGAAATTACTCTTGGTATTGTTAAATCTGATAATTCAACTTTCTCCCTAACTAATTCTTTTTTCTCAAACGAAATGTTCTATAAAGTTATTTTAAAATTAAAAGAAATTTCTGATGAAAATAATATTGGATTTGAAAATGAAATCAAGGGTCTAACACTATAATCTAATTCCTGCTCTAATATTAAAAAATGATGATTTCCAAGTGTTCTTTCCGCCAAGAGTGACCTGATAATTCACTCCCAAATCAAAATTATCCGAAAACATCATATAAAATGCTGCTCCCACCGCATAATTATTCTCTTGACTTATTGTTTCAGTTATTTCCATTGGCCGAGCATTATCGAATTTAGATGTTGATAGAGTAAAATTGCCAAAAATCCTTATTTCTGTGTTTGCTACTGTCGAAAGAATAATTGCAGTATTAATTATCGTTTGGTCTTTAAAATCCTCTGCTCGATAATTATATATTAATGTGTTTTCCCATGCTACTGTTCTATATTTTACTCCAATCTGGGCGCCAAGCAAAAACTCAAATGCTCCGTCGCTTAAAAAATTTCTGTTTGAATCGTTATATAATCCATTATGAAATCCCGTTGGAATGCGCACCTCACCCATTAGATTTGTATATATTGGCTTATCCACTAATCTATAAAGTGTGTTTAAACCAATATAGTCAACCCGATTCATTGAATAACTTGCTTTCTTCTCGCGATTTCCATATTCATCGGTCATAAATTTTTCATCTAATGAATAAAATGAAATTGGGGCATAGAGCGATAGCTCCAATTTGGTGTTGAGATCATACAAAATTTTCAATCCTACTATTGAATGATAATAATCAAATGTATATATCCTTGTTGTATCATTCACAGCATCATATACGTTATAAGTATAAATATTGCTATCATTTAAATTATAATAACTTGATGCTGATAATCGCGTGTAATTCAATTCAATTTTAAATTTTTGCAATTCAGATTCTAAATCAGATTCTTGAGAAAATGCAAATGAACAAATTGAGAGCAGAAATGAAATTAAGAGAAAATTTTTGATTGTATTTTTCATATATTTAACATTTTTTTCAAATCATATAATATTTGCAATGCTTCCAATGGTGTAAGCTTTTCGGGATCGATACTTGCAATTTTATCGCGCAATTCATGATCTTGCAATTCAAAAAATGATAGCTGATACGGAGGATTGCGTTTCGGATGAATTGCTTTGGTATTCGGTTTCCGGGCTTTTGTAGTATTTTTTGTGCTATCATCTGAAAGTAAAGTTTCAAGGATTTCCTCAGCACGTTCTATCAATTGAGTTGGCAATCCCGCCATTTTTGCAACGTGTATACCAAACGAATTATCGCTTGCACCTTCTGTCAATTTATGAGTAAAAAGCACCTCCGATCCTGTTTCAATCACTTCAATTTTATAATTTTTAATTTTTTTATAAGCATTTTCGAGCTCTTGCAATTCATGATAATGTGTAGCAAAGAGCGTTTTTGCTTGAATAATATTATGAATATATTCAGCAATTGCCCACGCAATTGATATGCCATCAAATGTTGCCGTTCCACGCCCCACTTCATCAAGCAAAATCAAGCTTCTATCAGTTGCATTATTTAAAATTTTTGCCGTCTCGCCCATTTCTACCATAAATGTACTCTCCCCTCCAATAATATTATCCGACGCTCCCACTCGAGTGAATATATTATCCACATATCCCCAATGCGCTGATTTTGCTGGCACAAAGCAGCCAATTTGTCCAAGCAATATAATCAATCCAACTTGTCGCAAATATGAAGATTTACCCGACATATTCGGTCCCGTCAGAATATGAATCATTTGCTCATCATTGAGAATTGTCGAATTCTCAATATACTTCTCTCCGATTTTCATTGAACGTTCTATAATTGGATGCCGGCCATCGATGATTTCTATTTTATTGCTTGTATCAATTTCGGGTTTTGTATAATTATAATCTTTTGAAATAACAGCAAAATTGCTAAGACAATCCAATGTTGCTATAATTTGCGAATTTGCTTGTATTTCTGCAATATAATTTGTTGCAAATAACCGTAATCTTTCTAAAAGCTCTCTTTCAAGAGTACTCAATTTTGATTCTGCCTCGAGAATTTTATTTTCAAATTCCTTCAATTCAGGTGTAATATAGCGTTCATAATTTGTGAGAGTTTGCCGTCGCTCATAATAATCTGGCACCTTTGGAACATTTGCTTTCGATACTTCAATAAAATAACCAAACACATTATTGAAGCTTACTCGTAAATTACCAATACCGGTCTTTTGTCGCTCTTGCTCCTGATATTTTTCCAACCAATCATTGCTGGAAAATTTAAGCTCTGTATATTCATCGAGTTCAGCGGAATATCCTTTTTTAAAGATTTTCCCTAAACCAAAATTTAATGATGGTTCATCATCAATTGCTCGCTCAATTTCCTGCACCAAATTATCATTTGGTTGCAAGTCTGAAATTAATTTATTTAGCAATTCGCTTCGGAAATTGCTTTTTAAAATTTTCAAATTTGGAATTTCTCGCAATGAGTTTTTCAAAGCAATAAAATCGCGAGGGTTTATTTTATTTGCAGATATTTTGGAAAGCAATCTTTCTAAATCACCAATATTTGAAAGTATTTTCCTTAAATTATTTGCTATTTCAATATCATTATAGAATTCCTCGACAGTTTCTAATCGCAAATTGATTTCCTGCACATTGATAAGTGGCTGCACCAACCAATGCTTTAACAATCTGCTGCCCATCGATGTAATAGTATTGTCAATAATTTTCAGTAAAGTATTACCTTGCTCATTTTCACTTAATGAAAATAATATTTCAAGATTTTTTCGCGTCGTAAAATCCAGCAATATAAATTCATTTGGATTATAAATTGAAATCTTTTGGATTTGCGAGGTGTTGCCTTGCTGATTTTCATTTATATAGTGCAGAAGCGCCCCCGAGGCAATTATAGCCGCTTTGTATTGTTCCAATCCATAAGATTTAAGATTCTGCAATTTGAAATGATTTAAAATCAAATCGTTAGCAAATTTCTCTTCAAAGAACCAATCTTCTAATTTTGTGATATATGGATGAATTTTAAGGGACTCAATTTGTGGAGTTAATTGCGTCTTTTGGGATTTTGAAATAATAATTTCCTTTGGAGAAATAACTTCAATTATATCAGAAAATTTTTGAGCAGATACTTCACAGGTCTGGAATTCACCTGTAGAAATATCTGCAAAAGCTATACCATAATAAGTATAATTTCGTTTCAATTGTGAATAGACTGCCATAACATAATTATTTTCCCTTGCTTCAAGAATTTTATCACCAATTGCAACACCGGGAGTGATGACCTCTACCACGCCTCGTTTAACAATGCCTTTCGCTAATGCTGGATCTTCGAGTTGGTCGCAAACTGCAACTCGATACCCAGCTCTCACAAGTTTTGGAAGATAATTATCCAATTGATGGTGTGGAAATCCCGCCATAGGTTGGTCGCCTGCTGCGCCATTATTGCGTTTAGTCAAAGTCAATCCGCAAATCCTTGAGCTAATTTCCGCATCCTCATCAAATGTTTCAAAAAAATCTCCCAACCGAAACAGCAAAATAGTATCAGGATATTTTGCCTTAATTTGATTATATTGCTTATTCAGTGGAGTCTGATTTTTTTCCATTATTTCCCAACTTTTGGTATCGAAACTGAATTCATACGTCCCATTATCCAATTTGCACGGCGCTCGATGTATGGAGTT
>DAOTPH010000167.1:0-4238 GCA_035451765.1 Bacteroidota bacterium
TGTTGCTCATAAACAAACATACCGCCTATTCCAGAACCTACAATAACGCCTATCCGATCTTTATCTTCTTTCTCAAGATTTAATCCAGAATCCTCAATTGCCATTGCAGCTGAGGCAATAGCATATTGAGTAAAGAGATCCATCTTTTGCACTTCTTTGCGATTGAAATATTGCAATGGGTCGAATCCTTTTATTTCGCAAGCAAATTTCGTCTCAAAATATGTAGTATCGAAATGCGTAATAGGTTTCGCTCCACTTTTCCCCTGAATCAAGGAGTTCCACGTTTCTTCGACGTTGTTTCCGATAGGAGTTATTGCTCCTAAACCCGTAACAACAATTTTTGGGTAATTATACTTTGACATAAACTTTTTAGTTTTTTCCAAGCCTTCCGTTGAGATAGTTAATCACATCGCCAACTGTTTGGATCTTTTCCGCATCGGTTTCTTCGATTGAGATGTCAAATGCTTTCTCAATTTCCATAATCAATTCAACAGTGTCTAGTGAATCTGCGCCTAAATCTTTTGTGAAAGAAGCTGCGTCAGTTATTTGCGATTCTTCAACGCCTAACTTCTTTACAATGATTTCACTTACTTTTTTTCTTATTTCATCCATAAATTTACCTTTAATTTAAAAATTACATAAATAAACCACCATTTACATTTAAAACCTGACCTGTGATATAACTCGCCTCGTCTGATGCAAGGAACGCAACTGCGTTTGCTATATCCTCAGGTTCAGCAATCCTTTTTAAAGGAATATTTTCAATAAAAGCTTTCTTTTGCTCGGTATTTAATGCATCTGTCATCTGTGTCCGCACATAACCTGGTGCCACTACATTGACCAATATGTTCCTTGAGGATAGCTCCCGAGCGATTGATTTTGTAAAGCCAATCAGACCTGCTTTTGAGGCTGCATAATTCGATTGTCCCGCATTTCCCATTAATCCTACAACCGATGCAATGCTAATAATCCTCCCATATCGTTGTGAGATCATTATTTTGCTTGCTACTTTTGAGCATATAAATGCACCCTTTAAATTTGTATCTAAAACTGCATCCCATTCTGCTTCGCTCATTCGTAGAAGCAAATTATCCCGTGTTATTCCCGCATTATTCACAAGAATATCTACCCGTTGGGCTTCATTAGTGATTTTCTCAAAGCATTGCTCGATTGATTGCATATTTGTTACATCTGCCTGTAAGCATTTTACCGATTTTGAAATTTCTATATTCTCGATAAATACTTCATTTTCCTCAGGAATTTTATAATCGAGTGCATAAACGAAAGCACCTTCTTCTGCAAGCTTTATTACGATAGATTTTCCTATGCCTCGGCACCCGCCTGTAACTACTGCAACCTTATTTTCAAATCTTTTTGCCATTTACAATTTCTCAAAATTTTAAAATTAAGAAAAAACAACGAGTTAACAAAAATAATTTTTGCAATTTTCGTAAGAATCAATTCCTGCAATATTAACATTGTTTAATGTTCGTTTGACTAATCCTTGCAAAACATTGCCTGCACCAACTTCAATATAGTTATCTATATTATCATTCTGCATATTTTGTAATGTCTGCATCCATAATACAGGTGAAGTAAGTTGTTTAATCAGGCACTTCTTTAGTTCATTTCCATCTCTTGTAGGTTTTGCTGAAATATTGACATAAACAGGATATTTTGCATCATTGAAATGGGTATTTTCGATAAAGTCAGCTAGTTCATTAGCTGATGTCTGCATTAATGGAGAATGAAATGCTCCACTAACAACCAATTCTTTAACAATTTTTGCCCCTGCTTCCTTAAATTTATTAACACTTGCTCTTATTAGATCTCGCGAACCTGAAACTACAATTTGACCAGGTGAATTATAATTTGCGGGAACTACAACGCCATTATTTTCAGCATTAATTTTGTCACAGACTTGTTGAACTTTGTCTTCATCCAAACCAATAACTGCGAACATAGTGCCTGGCTCTATTTCACCTGAATGAAACATTAACTCACCACGTTTTGCAACTAATTTCAATCCATCTTCAAAGCTAAATACATCGCTAGCATATAATGCGGCATATTCCCCAACAGAATGCCCCGCAGTAGCTGATATTTCGAATTTGTTCTTTATTAAATCATAAATGATTGCACTATGCAAGAATAATGCGGGTTGTGTATATCGAGTTTCTGTTAATTTTTCTATAGGACCATTAAAGCAAATATCGCTTATTGAATAACCAAGAATATTATCAGCAAGTTCATACTTTTGCTTTGCAAATTCATCATTCAGATAATAATCTTTCCCCATTCCAACGTATTGCGAGCCCTGACCGGGAAAAAGCAATGCTGTTTTCATATTTCACCTCAATCGTTCATATTCCAACGTAATAAAACAGAGCCAAAAGTATATCCAGCGCCGAAGCTCGAAAGTATAAGATTATCTCCTTTATGAACTTTGCCTGCTTCCCACCATTCTGATATACAGCTCGGAATAGTTGCTGCAGTAGTATTACCATATCGGTCAATATTTATCATTACTTTTTCTCTTGGAAGTCCCATTCGATCTGCTGTCGCAGTTAAAATCCTCATATTTGCTTGGTGCGGGACAAAATATGCAATATCATTGGGAGTTAAGTGATTTCGTTCCATTATCTTTAGCGAAACATCTGCCATTCCTGTCACCGCTGCTTTAAATACAGTTTGCCCGTCTTGATATAAATAATGCTCCCCATTTTGTACCGTTTCAATTGATGCAGGACGATAGCTACCTCCTGCCAAAAGCCTTAGATATTTCGTACCTGAACCGTCAATTGCTAAAATTTGGTCAAGAATTCCATAATTTGGATCATTGGACATTTCAATTAGGCAAGTTGTCCCTGCATCTCCAAAAAGTATAGCGGTTGTTCGGTCTTGATAATTTGCGATTGAACTCATTTTATCTGCACCGCATAAAAGCACTTTTTTGGCAACACCGCTTTCAACCAATGACGCAGCTGACCTCAATGCAAAGATATATCCAGAGCAAGCTGCTGATAAATCGTATCCCCAAGCGTGCTTCAATCCTAATTTATCGATAACTACTGCTGTTGTGCTTGGAAAGAGGAAGTCAGGTGAAATAGTTGCTACTACTACTGCGTCAATTTCCTGTGGATCTATATTAAACTGGTCAAACATTTTAATTGCAGCAGGCACAATCAAGTCTGATGTTGCACCTTCTTTGAGTATATGTCGTTCTTTTATACCTGTGCGAGATACTATCCACTCGTCTGTAGTGTCCAGATAGCTTTCGAAATATTCATTTGTATAAATATCGGGTGGAAAATAACGAGAAATTGCTGTTATTGTTGCTGGCATTTCTTATCCTTTTTTATGAATTTATAGTGTTTAAAATTATAGATTCCTCAATTTTATTAGCTAATTTGTTATCTACCAACTCTTTAGCCTTTGTTATCATATTTTTTATTGCCATTGGTGTGGATTTCCCGTGGCCTACAATTGATATACCTTTTACTCCTAGCACAGGAACACCACCATATTCCTCATAATCAAGTTCTTTTAAGATGTTCTTAAATGTTGGTAAAGCCATAGAGAGCTTTAATTTGTTTGTAATTTTGCTTTCTCCATAAGCTTTTAATTTAGATTTAAAAAATGAGACAAATCCTTCAGCAAATTTCAATATCACATTTCCGACATATCCGTCGCATACCACAACATCAGCTTTCCCCATCATAATTTCGTTGCCTTCAATATTTCCAATAAAATTTACTTTGCTTTTCTCCAGCATCTTATATGCTTCTCGTAGTTCATCTGTTCCCTTTATGGGTTCCTCACCAATATTGAGTAATGCAACTTTTGGCTCTTCAATATTCAAAGCAAATTTAGCATAAATATTTCCCATAATTGCAAATTCATATAGAAATCTTGCCTTATGATCTACTGTTGCACCTACATCTAATAATACAACGGGTCTTGAACCTACTGATGGTATAAGAGTCGCAATTGTTGGTCTTGATACACCCTCTATTCTTCCAAGTAATACTGAAGAACAAGTAAGCATTGCTCCTGTATTGCCTGCCGAAAGAAAAGCATCAATTTTTCCCTCTTTTAAATCTTGTAATCCAAGAAAAAGAGATGACTCCCGTTTTGTTTTGAGAACCTCTGTAGGGTCGTCATCCATTTCCACTTTTTGTGGCGAATGAACACATTGAATATGAGAAATTTCGAGATGATTCTTTCGGGCAACATTA
>DAOTPH010000168.1:0-4177 GCA_035451765.1 Bacteroidota bacterium
AAATATTCAAAAGTTGCTAAAAAACCCGCTGACCATTCAAAATTTGCTGAACTCAATAAGCATTTTAATAATCCATCTGATGTCACCCGTGCCTGTATTTCTTGCCATAATGAACGAGACAAGCAAATTATGGCAACAAACCATTGGACTTGGCAGAAAACTGAATATATAGAAGGCAAGGGAATTGTTAATTATGGTAAAATCAACGCAATTAACAATTTTTGTATTGCTGCAAAGGGTAATGAAGGAAGTTGCGCAAAATGTCACGCAGGTTTTGGTATGGGACAACCTGGATTTGCATTTAGCGATTCTACACGAGTAGATTGCATTATTTGTCACGATAATTCCGAAACTTATATGAAGGGACAGGATATGGACGGCTACCCTGACCCGAAGGTAGATTTAGCAAAAGTTGCCCAAAGCGTTGGCAAACCTAAACGTTCTAATTGCGGTGTTTGCCATTTCTATGGTGGAGGTGGAAATAATGTGAAGCACGGCGATTTAGAAGAAGCATTATTCGAACCTAACAAAGAACTTGATGTGCATATGGCAGTCGAAAATATGAATTTGCAATGTGTAGATTGCCATAAAACGACTGACCACAAAATTAAAGGCAATCTATATTCAGTCTCATCAATGGATTTAAATCGATTATCTTGCGAGGAGTGCCATTCGGCGACTCCACACAAGGAAGATATTATTAATGAACATACTTTGAAAGTGGCTTGCCAAACTTGCCATATTCCAACTTATGCAAAAGCAAATGCCACAAAGCTCGAATGGGATTGGTCAACTGCAGGCGATTTGAGAAATGGAGAACCTTATGAGATTGATGATAAAGATGGCAATCATATCTATTTATCGATTAAAGGAAGCTTCAAATGGGGCAAAAATCTTAAACCCGATTATGTTTGGTTCAATGGTAAAGCAAATCATTACTTAATGGGGGAGGTTATTTCTGATACAACTCATCCTGTCCAAATTAATACACTTTATGGATCATATTCGGATGTAAATTCCAAAATTACACCTGTAAAAATTCATCTCGGAAATCAACCCTATGACCCAATCAATCACATTTTAATTACACCAAAATTATACGCAGATAAAAAAGGTGAGGGAGCATTCTGGCAAGATTTTAATTGGCAAACTGCTTCAGAAGTAGGAATGAAAGATAACAACTTGCCATTTAGTGGCAAAGTTGGATTTATTAAAACAGTTGCTTACTGGCCTGTCAATCATATGGTTGCTCCTAAGGAAGAATCAGTAAATTGCACAGAATGCCATACAAAATCAAATAGTCGTTTAGCTGGTTTAGGCGATTTCTATATGCCCGCTCGCGACCATTCATCATTTATTGATACATTTGGTATTACTCTTATTGTTATAGTATTTGGTGGATCACTGATTCATGGAGGTGCAAGAATTGTATATAATTCTAAAAAAAATAAAAAGGAGGATAAATGAAAACGAAGGCTTATATTTATAAAGGATTTGAAAGATTTTGGCACTGGTCGCAAGCAGTGTTAATATTATTCTTGGCATTTACAGGATTTGAGGTGCACGGAACATATAAGTTCTTCGGATATGAAAATGCGGTTATTTATCATCAAATTGCAGCATATTCTTATATTGTTCTTGTACTTTTCACAATATTCTGGCATTTCACAACAGGCGAATGGAAACAGTATATTCCAACTTGGAAAAATATCAAGGCTCAGCTAAATTATTATTTATTTGGTATTTTCAAAAATGCACCGCATCCAACAAAGAAAACTGTGCTTAGCAAGCTCAATCCATTGCAAAAATTGACATATCTTGGATTGAAATTGCTTGTTATACCCGTTATGGTAACTACGGGATTATTATATATGTTTTATCGGTATCCGCAAAGTCATCATATTGAATCAATTAATATTAATTCATTACAAACAATTGCATTTATTCACACATTAGGTGCACTATTGCTTATTGCATTCATTATTTTGCATTTGTATCTAATTACAACCGGAACAACAGTTACATCAAATTTAAAAGCTATGTTAACTGGATATGAAGAAATAGAATCTGATGAAGACAATGAAGAACTCACTAATGATGCGGAAGTAATAAAAGAAGAAATTAAATAAAATATAGGGGTAAAAAAATGAGTGATAAACCTAAAAATTATATGAATCCCTATCTTGCAGGGATTATGTTAGGGCTGGTGTTGCTTGCCACAATTTATATTACGGGTCGTGGGCTTGGCGCAAGCGGTGCAATGAAAAGTGTAGAAGTAGGCGTAGTCAATGCTATTGCACCTAATCACACTGCCAATGCAAAATTTTATCAGGAATATTTCCAAGAGCATCCAAATGGTATATTTAATAATTGGCTTGTTTTTGAAGTGGTTGGTGTAATATTAGGTGCATTTTTATCAGGGTTGGTTTCTAACAGATTGACTTTTAAATTAGAGCGGCCTGAAAAAGTTAAATCTGCAACTCGTATTGTCGGAGCATTTGTTGGTGGAATGTTCTTTGGACTTGGAGCGCAATTTGCCCGTGGTTGCACAAGCGGTGCTGCATTAAGTGGAATGGCAGTACTATCGACAGGAGGTATTATAACAATGTTCTGCATATTTGGTGGAGCATATTTATTTGCTTATTTTTTCAGAAAATTATGGCTATAAGGAGGATAAAATGGGACCATTAATTCCATCAGAAGGTTTAAATTTAGTGATTGGCTTATTCATAGGAATTGCATTTGGATTTACACTCGAGCAAGCGGGATTTTCCACATCCAAAAAATTAGTAGGAATGTTCTATGGCTATGATTTTACTGTTCTTCGTGTATTTTTTACAGGTGGGCTTGTGGCAATGATTGGTGTTGTCATTCTTGCCCATTTTGGTTTGTTAGATATGAGCCTTGTTTATATTAACCCAACATATCTTTGGTCTGCAATATTAGGTGGCTTAATAATGGGATTAGGCTTTGTGATTGGAGGATTTTGCCCAGGAACAGGGATTTGTGCCGCCGCTATTGGCAAAATCGATGGAATAATTTTTGTTATCGGCACAATCTTCGGAGTAGTAGTATTTGCCGAAGGTTATCCATTATTTGAAGGCATTTATTGGGATAAATATTTAGGCAATGTCCAAATGAATGAGACACTTCATATCTCGCAAGGCTTATTTGTATTTTTGTTTATGGCATTTGGAGCTATTGCATTTATTGTTACTCAAATAATTGAAGAAAAAGTAAATGGCAAACCGAACCCCGTTTTACAACCTAAAAGCCGATATATTGGCTTTTCAGCTTTAATATTTTTGCTTGGATTATCAGCATTTATTCTACCAAATCCCGAAGATTATAAGCCCGCTCAAATAAAAAATGAGATTGAAAAAGGTAATTATCAAGTTGCATATATATCGCCTGATGAGCTTGCTTTACGTTTGATAAATAATGATGAAAATATAAAAATATATGATTTCCGCCCCCCTGAACAGTTTGCAAAGGTTAGTTTACCTAATTCCATAAATCTCAAAATAGTTGATTTATATCGAAAAGGAAGCAATAAATTAATATCTGGCGACCCACAAATCAAAAAAATAATAATTGCCAACGATGAAAAAGATGCCATTACAGCAGAAGAAATAATTAAGAATAAAGGTTACAAAAACCTTTATGTATTGCAAGGTGGTATGCAAGCTTTTACAAATGATATAATTAACTTCAAAATGCCTGTTACTATGGCAGGTATATCACCGAATTTAATTGCGACGTACACATTCCGAGATAATGCAAGCAAAACAATAGAGCAACTTATCAAAGATAGTAAGAAATCAAATGTAATAGTTAAAGATAAGAAGCGAGTGCTTGGCGGCTGCTAAAAGTAAGGGCAATTCTTGAATTGCCCTTACATATTTCCCTTACCTCCTTTTTTAAGGGTGGTATTTGTAACAGAGAGCTTGAACCCTCTACCTATACGAATTACAGGAATAAAATAATTTGCGATACAATCTATTATAATTAATATTTTTTGTTAATTTGCAATATTAAATAATTTCGTTTTTTAGGAATAGTGGAAAAAAAGTCACGGAAAGCTGGAAATAGTGAAATTGATATATTTGCATTAAGCAAGACACAACAAATAAAAGGCAATCGGAGGCTTGTAAGGGAAAAAGTTCTGCAAATTCTT
>DAOTPH010000169.1:0-4170 GCA_035451765.1 Bacteroidota bacterium
GGGTATTTCCGATGAATTATTTATGCAAGCAGATGGTAATTTTTTAATTCCACAAGTTGGGATGGTGCAAAGTCTCAATATTTCGGTTGCTGCTGCAGTTTCTTTATATGAAGGCTATAGACAACGTTTTGCAGCAGGATATTACTCATCTCCACGTTTAGAACCACAAGAAATAGAAAATCTTATAAAAGAATGGTCAGCTAAATAATTTTTTATTGATTTGCTACTTTTAATGCTTCATAAAGCAATTCTTCTGACCTAACAGGATATTGCAATTGCTTTTCAATGCTTTTAGCTAGTGTATCGCTTAGAGAATATATAGGGACATTGTTTTTTAGTAGCATTATTGTTGGCAATGAATTTATATGAATTATATTTTGATACGGGTGATTATTTGAGATAGAATTCATAACAAGTATCTCATAGCGATTTTCGGGGAAATTGCACATTCGCAAAATTTTAATAATTTCAGCAAATTGCTGACTTGCGGATGCACAAGGACCACAAGATTTTACGAAAAATATAAAATATTGTGAATTTGAATCAAGCAATGGTTTTATTTCATTGAAAATTGTTGTATCAGGCTGATATGTTGCCATAACTGACCCAATCCAATCATAACCGGGAAGTTCGGAAAGTGAATTTAACGACATTTCAATTGCATTTGGTTGAACGCTATTATCATCACAGGAAATAGTAAAAAACAATAGGCAAAAAGCTGCAGCAATAATTATGTTCTTCATTTTTATCTCAAAATTTTGCAAAAAAATAATTTGCAATTTACAAATTTTTTTTATTTTTCAATTTATGTGCGAAATTATAATTAATTAATTAATTTTGTATTTTAATCAAAAATTATATGGAAGAAAATCAGATAATTCAAGTCGAAGAAAAGGACAAGTATGTTATTTTGCATCTTTTTGGGAAATTTGTCTCCGAAGATGAAGCAAGAATTTTAAAATCTTACCTAGAAAAATATGCTACCCAGAAAAATAATCGAGTAATTCTTGATTTTACTTATGTTCTGTATTTCAGTTCCCTTTCTCTCGGTATACTTGCCAAAGAAGATGAACAATATACATTGAATCAAGGTAAATTGGTAATAGCCAATGTACCCGAAATATTGAAAAATATTTTCAATCTTACAAAATTGAGTTCAATTCTAAATATTGTTGATACACTCGAGGATGCTGAAAAAGAAGTTTTAAGTTAATGAAACCTCAAAAATTATACGATGAACTTAGCGAAATTGCTATGTCTTTAGGTTATAAAATCCGCAAAGATACAGGTAACTTCAAAAGCAACAATTGTATTCTAAAAGATGAAAAAATAATAATCCTAAATAAATACGTATCTATTGAAGGGCATAATTCTACCCTTGCAAAAGCAATTTATGATGCAAATTATGAAGATATTTTCCTAAAACCAGTAATACGTGACTATATTGACCAAATAGCAATTATTGAGAAAACACAAGTATCTAGCTCATCGCAATAAACTTAAAATATGATAACTTCAACTGCTTCTATTATGCAATAGAATTAATTAATAATTCTCTGCAAGCTTTTCAGCTGTGTTTCGTTTCCCATGAACAACATTAGGTGGAACAAATGTGATAGATGGTTTTACTCTTTTCTCAAATTCAGATCTAAATTTTGTAACAAATCCTCTTACTGGCCAAGCCGCTGCATCGCCAAGGGCACAAATTGTTCGAGCTTCAATATTATTTGCAACTGATACTAATAAATCTAAATCCTTTGATGTAGCATTACCCGCTACGATTCTATTTAAGATCTTTTCCATCCAACCAGTTCCTTCTCTGCAGGGTGTACATTGACCACAAGATTCATGATGATAAAAATGTGCAATACGTTGTGTAACTTTTACTAAATCGGTATCTTCATCCATCACTATAACTCCACCTGTTCCGATATGAGTTTGCAATTTTGATAAAGAATCTTCATCCATATTGGCAATTTCAACTTCTTCTGCAGTCAAAGGTGGCATTGATGTTCCACCTGGTATCACTGCTTTAATCTTTTTGCCATTTCGAACACCCCCACAAATATCATAAATCAAGTATTTTAAAGGAATTCCTGTTGGAAATTCATAAACACCAGGTTTATTAATATGCCCACTTACTCCGAATAGTAAAGTACCTGGCTGTCCTGGAGCACCAATTTTAGCATATTCATCAGCACCAATTTTGAAAATAGCAGGTACATTTGTTATTGTTTCAACATTATTTACTGTTGTTGGTTTGCCCCATAATCCATAAGATGCAGGAAAGGGTGGCTTTACCCGAGGATAACCGCGCTTGCCTTCTATTGATTCCATCAAAGAAGTTTCTTCTCCGCAGACATAAGCACCAGCTCCTTTATGGATATATATATCAAAACTGAAATCCATACCAAATGTTTCTTTCATCTTGCTACCAACAAAACCGCGTTCATAAGCGTCATCTATTGCCTTTTGCATAAGCTTTATCCACTTGTGATATTCTCCACGAATATAAATATATGCAGCTTTAATTCCCATTGCATATCCCGCAATCAATATACCTTCAATTAATTGATGAGGATTATACTCGAATATTTGTCGGTCCTTAAATGATCCAGGCTCGGATTCATCGCCATTTACTGCAAGGTATTTTTCTGAATTATTGCTATTGCCTTTCGGCATAAAGCTCCATTTCAGTCCTGTAGGAAATCCTGCACCACCACGACCACGAAGTTTGGATTTTTTTACTTCATTTATAACTTCGTCTTGTGATAATTTTAATACTGAGCGAAATGTCTCATAACCGCCATTTGCAATATAGACATCTATATTTGATAGATTTTCTATATTGGGTAAAATTAGTTTTGGAAATTCTTGTGTCATTTTTTTCTTTTGAAAATATTACAAATTTACGAGATTTTTATGAATTTTTGGAAACTTATTTCCAATAAATAATGATGACATTCATTATTTCAAAATATTATTTTGTTCTTTTATTGCTGTTGGATCAGTAGCCCACAAAAGCTTTGCCCTTAAAACATCGTAATAAGAACTTTTCATTGGCTTTATTAGCTTAACTTTAAATTCTGCAAGATTGATAATAATTTCCTCATTATTTTTTAAAATTTTTTCTACTTGCCCATCGGCTACAAATTTGACTTCATTTGTTGGGGATTCTGTTATTATCCTTATTTGATGTTCATCGGGCATAACAAGAGGTCGAAATGTTAATGAATGCGGAGATATTGGCGTTATACAAATTACACGGGATGATGGGGCAATAATTGGTCCCCCACAAGCAAGAGAATATGCGGTAGAACCTGTTGGTGTTGTGATGATTAATCCATCGGCACGGTAAGACCCCACAAAATGTTCATCGGAATATGTATGCAAAGTAATCATTCTCGACGATGAAAGCTTTTCAACCACAAAATCATTTAAAGCATATATTGCCTCCCCATCTAATTGAGTGTGTAGCATTGTTCTATCGACTACTCGATAATTCCCTGTTATTAAGTCATTTATTGCTTGGTCTATCATTATATTAGAATATTCTGCAAGAAATCCAAGCTTGCCAACATTTATACCCAATATTGGTATTTCGCTTTTGCAGACATATCTAACAGCGGATAATATTGTGCCATCTCCACCAAATGTCATTACAGCATCAGCATATTTATCAAAATCGCCTAATGCAATCGCATTAACATATTTTTTGTATTCTTCTGAAAAATGCTCATATAAGTCAAAACTTACATAAGTTTTTAGGTTTTTTTCAAAAAATGCTTTTGATACATATTGCGCAAGTTCTATTGCTTCTTTTCTCTTTTGATTTTCAAATAATGCAACTTTTTCCATTCTGTAAAATTGAAAAAAACTAAATTAGTCAAATTTTGAAGATTAATAAAAATGATATATAAACAAAGAGATAAATTTATAATTTAAATTACGATTTAAATTGCGGGTTCTGGGGATTGGAGACAAGGGACTAGCTGTGTACCTGTAACATCATATCAGCAGAGCACCGTAGAGACGCAAAATTTTGCGTCTCTACATTTTCTTGTAGGGGCAATTCATGAATTGCCCCTACAAATGCCCCAATGTGTGTTCCGTTGCAATGTAAATAGATTATGCAAAAGAGGGCTTTAGCCCTCTGCGGAACATCCCCCT
>DAOTPH010000170.1:0-4163 GCA_035451765.1 Bacteroidota bacterium
ATTTGACAATGCATGAGAAATTGACTCCGCATTTTCTTTTTCTTTTGTCAATTGGTTAATTAACTTCATTTTTTCGCGCTCGATACGTTTAATTGCATCATCCGTAGCAATAAAAGCTAAGTTATTTGGAATTAAATAATTTCTTGCATATCCATTTTTTACACTGACTACATCGCCAATATCGCCTAAATTTTCAAGTTTTTTTCTCAATATTACTTTCATAATTCTCCCGTTAGATTAATTATTATCTTTTTCGTTAATTGCATCAACTTTTTCTGTATTCCATTCCTCTGATGCTGAAGATTTCGTATCAGCTTTTATATTAACTGGTAATATATCGGGGTCGGCCACAGATTCTTCCTCAGTTTCAACTTCTTCTGTTTCTTCTTCAACAGCAAGAGTAAGTTCTTTACCCGATTCTAAAGCATGTTGTTTGCGATATTCAAGTAATTTTTCTGACAATACCAAAGTTAAATGTCGAAGTATGGTATCATCTAATGTTAAATATCTTTCTAATTGCGGAATAAATTCTGGTAGAGACCGGAACACTGTATGGACATAGTATCCATTTTGCTTTTTGTTGATAGGATAAGCAAGGCGACGACGTCCCCATTTATTTGTTTCTATAATGGTCCCGCCATTATTTGTAATCTGATTCAATACTTTTTGAATAATATTATCAATATCATTATCATCAAATGCTGCATTGATAATAAATGTAGTTTCATATAATTTTTTTTCACTCATTAAATTTCTCCAATCCTAATTTTCAAAAACTTCAAAATTAAGAAAAATATTGTTAATGTTTTAATTATTATTAATTTATATTTAAAATTGATTTAAAAATCGCACATCATTATAATATAAATATCTGATATCATCAACTCCAGTCCGCAAAAGCGTAACTCTCTCGATTCCGAATCCAAATGCATAGCCAGAATAAATTTCAGGATCTATTCCGCCACTTTTCAAAACATTTGGATGAACCATACCACAACCTACAATCTCGAGCCATCCCGAATTTTTGCAAACTCGACAACCCTTGCCACCACACAAAAAGCAGCTAATATCCATTTCTGCACTTGGTTCAGTAAAAGGAAAATATGAAGGTCGAAAACGATACTTAATATCATTACCATACATCTTTTTTGCAAAAGAAATCAATGTAGCTTTCAATTCTGCAAGTGAAACATTTTTATCTATATATAATCCTTCAATTTGATGGAATTCTGCTAAAGAACGAATATTGATAGCCTCATTTCTATATACTCTGCCAGGCATTATGCTCCGTATTGGAGGTTTCATACCTTGCATCACACGGATTTGAACAGGTGACGTATGGGTGCGGAGTAAGAGATTCTCACCATTTTTTATAAAAAATGTATCCTGCATATCTCTTGCGGGGTGGTCTTTTGGAAAATTCAATGCATCAAAATTATGATATTCATCTTCAATTTCTGGACCTTCTGCAACCGAAAAACCCATTTCTACAAATATATCAATCATCTTGTTCATTGTCTGAAGCACAGGATGAGCCGAACCGACATTCATTTTCCTACCCGGCAGTGTAAGGTCAATTGTAGGCTGTAAAATATTTTTGTTCTGATATTTGTTTTTTTCTGATTGGTATATATCTTCAGCAAATTTCTGCAATTCGTTTAGTTCTTTTCCATACTGAGGCTTCTGTTCCTTTGGCAATTGGCTTAGCTTTTCAAATAGGAATTGTATCTTTCCTTTTTTAGAAAGATAAAGAGAGCGAAATTCTTCGACTTCATTTAAATTTGAAATAGTAGAAGATTTGGCTTTTATTTCATTTAATAATGATGTGATTTCTTCGAACATCGAGCAAACAGTTATGAAACCTTTTGAACAATTGCTTTAAAAACTTCAGGTTTATTCATCGCAAAATAAGCAAGTACTTTGCGATTAATTATAATATTATTTTTTCTTAAGTCATTGATAAGTTTTGAATAAGTCGTACCATTTTCACGAGCAGCTGCATTAATACGTGTTATCCATAATCTGCGGAAATTTCGCTTTTTTAATTTTCTACCAACATAAGCGTGGGTAAGACCTTTTTCAATATGATTTTTTGCAACTGTCCAAACATTTTTTCTTCTACCCCAATAACCTTTTGCGAGTTTTATAAAACGTACTCGTCTTCTGTGGGATGCTACTTTATTTTTTGATCTAGCCATAATTACTCCTTTTTATTTTAAAATAACAAGTTGAGGGAGAGCATCTTCCCCTTTTACTTTTGATTAATTTACAAATTCAATTTTATTTCATTGCAAGCATTCTGAGAATTGATTTCTCATTTGTTTTATCAACTAAAGTTGCTTTTCTTAAATTACGTTTTCGTTTTTGAGACTTCTTTGTCAAAATGTGGCTATGATAAGCTTTATCACGCATAATTTTACCTGTTGCGGTAATTTTAAAGCGTTTTTTCGCTGAGCCTCGTGTCTTCATTTTTGGCATTGTTTACTCCAATTAAAATTGATTTTAGAAAACTTGCAAATTACGAAAAATTTAGGAAATTTCGGTTTTTTGCGATTTTTTTACTTTACTTTTATCTAATGCTAATATAACGCTCATACGTTTGCCATCAAGTTTGATTGGTGTATCAATTTTAGCAATATCGCTTAGGCTTTCTACAAATTTGTTCAATAATTCTTCACCGACTTCACGGTGGGCAATTTCTCTTCCACGAAACATAACTGTAGCTTTTACTTTATTTCCTTCTTCTAAAAATTCACGAGCGTGGCGAACTTTAAAATTAAAATCGTGGTCTGCAGTACGCCAGGTAAAACGCAACTCCTTCATTTCTTGTGAAGATTGCTGCTTACGCTGTGTCTTTTCACGTTTTTGTTGTTCATAAATAAATTTCCTATAATCGAGAATTTTGCATACAGGTGGATTTGCATTTGGTGAAATTTCTACTAAATCAAGGTCTTTTTCTTCTGCTATTCTTAATGCTTGCAAGATTGGAACAACTCCAATCATTTTTCCATTTTCGTCAATCAAACGAACTTCTTTTGCAATAATTTCGTCATTGACTCTGTTCTTACGTGTATTTGAAGGAAGAGTGGTTGTTTGTATTGTTTTCAATTTACCTCATTTTTTTGTTTAACAAATTTAAAAATTACAAAATTATAAATTTTTAATTTATAAACGTAATTTAATATAATATATTGAATTTTTTAAGAATATTAGTTTAAACTAAAATAATTTAATTCCTCTTTCATCTATATAATAAATTTATTTTTAAAGTAATAATATGACAAACGAAGTTTTGAATATAGAAGGAATGGAATGTGCGCATTGCGTAAATGCTGTAAAAAATGCACTTTCTAAATTAAATCTCAACGTAAAGGATGTGCAAATTGGCTCTGCTGTTATAGAATATGATGAAAAAATTGTCCCTCGAGAATTAATCGTCAAAGCAATCGAAGATGCAGGTTATGAAGTAAAATGACTTCAAAAAGGAAAATAGAGACAATTGCTTTGCCTGTCGAAGGGATGACTTGCGCAAGTTGTGTGAGGAGAGTCGAAAAAACCATTAGCAAATTTGAAGGTGTAAGCAATGTATCTGTTAATCTTGCCACAGAACGCGCAACCTTTTCCTATGATAAAGATTCTGTCAATTTGGAAGAAATTGCCCGAGCTGTTGAAGATGCAGGATATAAATTGCATCTTCCCGAGAAAACAAAGAATAAGCAAGATATCCTACATCAAAATTCTTATGAAAATGAAATAAAAAAAGATCTAATAATTTCAGCTGTGTTTAGCATACCTATTTTTTTAATAAGTATGTTAATGATGTTTGATTGGTTTAATAAAGCAATTCCAATTGACCACATAACAATAAATAAAATACTTTTTATACTTGCTACATTTGTAATATTTATCCCAGGCAAACGGTTTTTCAAAATTTTTTGGAATAACCTAAAGCATTTTACAGCTGATATGAACTCACTTATTGCAATTGGTGCAGGTGCAGCATATATTTATAGTTCTATAAATGTGTTGTTCCCTGAATTATTTTCTAATCTGAATAAATCTCATCAAGTATATTTCGATTCTGCAGCTGTAATTATAACGCTTATTTTATTTGGAAGATGGCTCGAAAGTAAGAATCGAAAACAAAAAAACAATCGTTGGTT
>DAOTPH010000171.1:0-4147 GCA_035451765.1 Bacteroidota bacterium
AAATGCATCATAAGAAATAACATCAAAATCCTGCTCCCTGTATTGCAGAGGTCCCGATATTTCAGCAAAACAATTTGTTACTGCTAATAAAAAAACGCAAAATAAAAAAGTTTTAATTTTTTTCATATTTAATTATTTTTTTCAAAATTAACATATTTTAAATAAAAAACCTCCCTTTTTCAAGGGAGGTTAAAAGGTATTATAATGAAATTATCTAAATTATTTATTTATTTGGAATGTCTTTGTAATAACAGCTTCGCTTGATGTTAGTATTAATGAATATGTACCATTAGCAAGTTTTTTGCAATCAATATTGATAGGATATCGCCCTGCATTTTGATTCCCTGAGAGCAATGTTTCAATTCTCCGTCCGCTCATATCATATAAAGCAAGGTCAATATTTGCTCCATTCTTCAAAATAAGTTCAAACTTTGCAATGTCATTAGCAGGATTTGGCAATATATCTGTAATATTTATGCCATCAATTTGTCCCTCTATTATAACCTTTTTGGCATCGCTATATAGAGACTTCCCATCCCTATCGATCATCTTCAATCGATATGAGTATGTATGGCCAAAAACAACATCATAATCGCTCACCGGACCATATTTCTTGGTATCAATTGACAATCCTGAGGCGGGCATTTCACTGAATTTCACGTAATCTGCTAATGATGTATTAGTAATATCAGCTTTTTCAAGTTCAAATTTCAATGAATTTGTCTCGCTTGCTGTTGCCCAATTCAAATCTACCCGATTCCCAGCTTGAATTGCATCAAATGACAGCAATTCAATTGGTACAAGATTGCCTCCATTGCTTTCAATAAAGTCGCTTACTGCTCTTAACGCGAATTCTGGGTTTTCAAAATGCCTCCAATCAACACCCAAATATATTGCATTATATTTTAATGTTGTTGTCACAATCGACATTATTCTTTCAGAATTTGGATATGGCTCAGTATCGTTTTCGCCATTTTTGCCCTGCTCCAAAGTGTTATAAATAAATCCAACAAATGTTTGATTTGGAATTGCATTCACCATCATTAATAAAGCTGGCTTTGGATAATCATCACCTGGGACACCTGTAGATCGCACTTTTAGCTCATAATTCTTGGCTATTGCAACTCCCTTCACTGTGTATCCATCATAATTCCCATTAAGTCCCATTGGGTTTGATGGATAGTGGTTGTTCAATTTGAAATATTGATTAAAGAATGTCTGATTATCGCCGCTTCTGTTCAATCTTGCTAATTCCTGACTTGCAATAATCAAATTTTTCTTTGCTCCACTTTTGCCTGATTCTAAGAAACTTCGCATTGCTCTCATTTGATATGTTGTTAAATTCTTTCCAGATGCTTCGTAATCGCGATCGCTTAATACAACTGAATTGTAATTGCTGAAATTCAATGCCTTAGGCATCCAACCATCAATATAAAGATAATCATAATCAAATCTGCCAGCTGAATAATCAATATACCAACCCATTCCATTAAATGCGCTATCCAATTTCGTATTATTTAACTTGATTGCTAACTCATCAGTAGTAGGTGCCCCGCTTATATTAGTTCTATCGCTATTTGACATAGTTAATAATTTAAGAGGAGAACGCATAACAAAATATCGGAAATCATAACTTATAGTATTATTATCATTGTTTTGGTCTAAAGGAGCTGTAATTGTTACTCTGTAAATTGGTGTCACATTTGCTGACATTGGTGCAAATATTGTCGGTATAGAATAAAGAGCAAGACCCGCTGCTTCCCTTTCCTTATTTAATTCATAATATGTTTTAGGTGCAAAGTCAGTGCCTACTTCATCGTCTAAATTGAATTTTACATCAGTAAAAGAGGATGGATTTATTATTGGAATTGTTGCCTGCTCGGTAACATAATTTGAAAATGTTCCATCAGGATTCTGCAATTCTATACTTATTGATATTGGAACTCGGGATTGAGCACTTGCGCCCGCATTGTAAATTCTTGCTTGGAAATCTATCTTTCGTCCCATCATATAATAGAAAGCATCTGAATATAATGAAGGTGAAACCTCTTTCTTTGCATTTTGCATAATTATGCCATAAGGTTGCAAATCTTTTACATAAGGAATGCCGTTAAACTCTATTGCACCTATATCATAAGCCTGATCTTGAGTTCCACGCGTATTTCCAAACAAATCCACTGACACTTTGCTCAATCTTACTCCTCGATTATTTAGTACTGATCCTGTTGGCACGGGATTGCTTCTTATGTTTATAGTTTCTGGATCATATCCTGAAATAACATAATCATTTAAAATATTATAATTATCAATAGAATTTTCATCCTGTCCTGTCCATAATGACCATTGCGATAATGTTGGAAACTCATATAAATCTCCCAACTCTATAATATCTGAATTTGCATTTGTTTCAATAAATCTTGACACTGTTGCCCCTTGTGCAACCCAATAGACATTATTATTTATTTCTAATGTGCTTGTGCTTGGGAATAACCCCATATATAATATTGCACTATTGCATAATGCGTATGAAGCTGCTTGATTGTCCTGAAGCGATATTGCATTGTTCATTAATTTTGAATTCTTCACGTTCTGTATCGCAATACCTGCATTTGCAAAATTAGAATAAGTATCATTTGAAATAATGACAGTGTTATTTGATACATTAAGATTATCAATAAAGTAATCAGTTACTTTTGGAATATCGAGACTTGCATCGTTCTTACGTTCGGTTGCAACATATATCCCTCCTCTTAATGCATTAGGATTGGTAACTTTCACATCCCATATTGCATTTGAATATATATTTAAATCATCTGCTCCACCTGGCAATATTAACTCACCTGTCGAGCCAACTAATTTTAATTGACTCTGAATACCACGAATACCAACTGCTATTGAGCTTGAAGATAAATTGCTTATTTGATTTGAATTTATCCTCATATTCATATTATTTGTTCCATAATAATTCCCCGATGACGGAATGCCAGCCAATATTCCATAAGCATCGCCAGTGCTACCTTTGACTTTAAATATTGTATTATGTTCGATAACGGTATTGTTTTCATACCCAACATAGATTCCCGCATAATCCACTCTATTGATCTTATTGTCCTTAATTATATTGTTATGATTATATTTTGCAATAAATCCACCATTCTCGTCAAGTCCAACACCCATACCTACCGAAACAATACCCAAACCAAATCCTTTAATTTCATTTCCTGCAATTACATTATTATAGTTTGGTTCCAAGGGCAACTTCGCTGTCTTCTCTTTTTGTGTAATTGGATGAGTTGCTCGATTGACAATTCCCGCGCTATATCCATAAATTCCATTTACTGTCACGGTGCTATCATCTTGCGATATGAAGCCATCCGCCACATTATAAGTAATTCTTGGCAACCAATGATTTGCTGCAATCTGGTCCGTTGCATTTTCTACAACGCAATTCTTTATAGTTATATCGTGCGAACCCTTACCTAAATAGAATGCGGCACCATGGTACTTATTAGTACTATATAATACAAATCTTAACGATTTTTCACTTCCGCCATCAAATGTTATATGACCACCATTCTCTGCATATTGTGGAATGAGCTCTTGCTCAATATTTTGATTGATTATTGCATTTTGGTTCATATTCATAAGCGATTGCCCAAAAAATACACCCTTGCCGTTGGCTGAATGTAAATTAATTGTTACGCTTGAATATGTTGCCGCCTTATCAGCGGATGGTCTGAATGTTAATGTCCTTGTAGTATTTGTTGATGCATCATATCCCAATCCTAAAATTGCACTTGA
Source organism: Bacteroidota bacterium (assembly GCA_035451765.1). Classification (GTDB taxonomy): domain Bacteria; phylum Bacteroidota; class Ignavibacteria; order Kapaibacteriales; family UBA2268; genus UBA2268. The sequence continues at coordinate 3,802 of DAOTPH010000171.1, forward strand.
TAAATCAAATGCAGGTCTATCTGGCCACGGAGATGCAATCTCATAAGTATCATCAGTAAATTCAAACACCACCGACCCTGTTAATCCCTGCAAATACAATGCATTCAGTGCATCATTAATTGTATTGAAATTCCTCGTTTGTCCGCTGTTCTTTGTCCCTATTGTATATGTTCCTGATAACCCTTCCTTTACAATAAAATCTCCTTCTATTATATTATCTGCTTCATATTCTTCGCTTGGAACTACAATTTTAAAAATACAATGGTAGGAACCAGGATCATCGATTACTATACTCGGGAATGTTGCATAAGCATAATTTGAACTCACTGGCGACAGTATGTTCTTA
>DAOTPH010000172.1:0-4132 GCA_035451765.1 Bacteroidota bacterium
CGGGACGCTACAAATTAAAAGTTCGAAATATATACAATTGCGAAAGCGAAAGTGACTATATTGATATAATAGTTAGGCCTGATACAAACAAATTAGCATTTTCTATTAAAGAAACCGAACTTAATTTTGATTCTACAAATTTTCCAAATATGATATTTAAAACTATAATTATCAAAAATCAAAGTTGGGAAGATCAAATAATTACAGATATTTATATTTTACATAATAAAGCGTTTTCAATTCCACAAAGCCAATTTCCAATATTTATAAAAGCTTATGATTCTGCTGAAATCCAAGTTTGCTATTATCCAACTCAAATGGGAATAGAACGTGATACTTTAATACTCAATGACGTTTGCTGGCCTCATTATCTACCGATGGTTGCAGTAGCGGTACCGAATACGTATATTGCAAATACAAAATGCAATATTCAAATAAAATTGACAACTGAGGATCTCCAGCCCATATATGAAAAAGCAATGATAAACCAACCTTATCCAAACCCGACTCTATCAATAATTACTATACCAATTACCATTGAAAGCAAATCCCAGCTTGATTTTACTTCTATTCCTATTCCAATTTTTATGTATAATCTTTATGGTGAAAAGATAATGTCTGCTTATATAAAAGTCGAAAACTCCGAAATCATTGGTACCACTAATTATTATAATATTCAAGCAATATTTGATTTATCAAAGCTTTCAAATGGTATTTATATTATTTCAATTGATGGAATTAATAAGCAAATATTTAAAGTAATGAAAGAAAATTAAAAATGCTTTTAAAAAAATTTTAAAATTCCTTAAATTTGTAAATTTATTAAATTTAGAAAATTGAGAAAATACAGCATTTTATTTTTAGCGGTAGTTCTTATTGTCGGGTGCAAAAGCACAGAGAAAGCTAATTATTCAAGTGACCAAGAGATATTTTTAAATGCACTCAAATTATTCAAAGATAAAAAATATGATGAAGCATATTCATTGCTTGATATTATTACCTTGCAATATCCTGCAAGCCAATATGCAGATGATGCTCAATATTATACTGCTGAAATAAATTATGCAAAAGAAGAATATATAATTGCTGCTTTCCAATATAATAAACTTCTTAGAAATTACTCAGCAAGCGATTATTCAAAAATATCAATGTATAAAGTTGGATTGTGCTATTATCAGCTTTCCCCTCCTTATGACAGAGACCAAGATTACACTCAAAAAGCAATAAATTCATTCCAAGAATTTTTGACTTTATATCCGGAAGATTCTTTAGCATCTGATGCAAATAAAAAAATCCAAGAATTGCGTAATAAACTTGCTCATCGTCAGTATTTTACAGGGCAGATTTATTTGAAACTATCTTCTCCACTTTCAGCATTGATATATTTTGATGAAGTCATAAATAACTACCCAGATAGTGAATATTTTGAAAAAGCATTTTTCTATAAAATTCAAACTTTATATACTATAAAGCATTATGAAGAATTGAAATCACTTATTCCCGTTTTTAAAAATCTATTTCCAAATTCACCCCACATTGCAAGAGTCGATGAGATTAATAATAATATGAAGTAGTATTAATTATTTTATATGAAAAACAAACAAAAAATATCAGTTCTGACGCTGGGTTGCCCGAAAAATATTGTGGATAGCGAGAGATTCATTACAATGCTTGATAAATCTAGATATGAAGTAAGTTTGACATTTGACCATCCTGATATACTTGTTATAAATACTTGCGGATTTATTCAATCAGCACGCGATGAAAATCAATCGATTATTGAAGAAGCAATAGATTTAAAAAGTAAAGGTGCAGTTAAGCAATTATATGTTGTGGGGTGCTATTCCCAAAGATATGATGAGTTTCTTTCAGCGCGTTATCCGCAAGTAGATAAATTTTTTGGCATTGATTTCCAAATGGATTTGCTGCGTGAGTTGAATTCTGATAAATATGAATTGCAAGGTGAGCGATTCTTATTGACTCCAAAACATTATGCTTATTTGAAAATTTCAGATGGTTGCGATAGAACTTGCTCATTTTGTGCTATACCTCAAATTAAGGGAATGCACCATTCTTTATCAATCGAGGAACTAACCACTGAAGCTCACGCACTTGCTTTGCAAGGAGTAAAAGAATTGATTTTAATTGGGCAGGATACAACTTCTTATGGTATTGATATATACAAAAAACAGATGCTTCCAAAGTTGCTTGATGAATTAAGCAATATTGAACAATTTAAATGGATCCGTTTGATGTATGTTTATCCAAAAGCATTGCAAGACGAAGTGCTGGATTTGATTGCTGAACGACCAAATATTGCAAAATATATTGATGTGCCAATTCAACATATCTCTGATTCTGTCCTATCGGCGATGAAAAGAGCAACGTCAAAAAAGAATATAATTGATTTAATTGAAAAAATTAGGAATAAAATTCCAAATATTGCAATTCGCACAACATTACTTACTGGATTTCCTAATGAAACTGAAAAAGATTTTATTGAATTGCTTGATTTTATAAAAGAATACCAATTTGATAGGCTTGGTGTATTTACATATTCACGAGAGGAAGGCACAACTGCGTATGAACTCGGTGACCCAATCCCAGAAAAAGAAAAACAACGCCGTCAGGAAGCTTTGATGCTTGCTCAGCAAGAAATTTCATTGAAAAAAAATCAGTTCAAAATCGGGCAAACTCTTGAAGTAATAGTTGATGAAATAGATAAGGGGAAAATAATAGCAAGAACTGAATCAGATGCACCCGATATCGATAATAATGTAATAATAAAAAGTAATCAAAAAATTCACATTGGTGATATAATTAAAGCTTCGATTGCATCAGCAACTGAATATGATTTATATGGCAAAATAATTAAGTAATATATTCTATCAAAAATAAAATTTATTTAAAATTATGGAAAAAATTTTTAAAACAAAACAATTAAAACTTTGGATACAAGCAGCAAGACCTTTCTCATTACCCGCCTCGATTATTCCTATGCTTGTAGGTGGTGCTTATGCGTATTATCTTTTCAGAGGTAATGCACATTGGTGGCTATTCCCTCTTATTTTTATAGCAGGTGTAATGTATCATGCAGCGACAAATATAGTGTCAGACTATTTTGATTATATTCACGGTGTTGATAGGGAAGATACTTATGGTGGCAGCCGTGTGCTAGTTGATAAGTTGTTGCAACCAAAAGAATTACTTTATGGTGGCTATATTATATTTGGAATTGGCACATTAATAGGTTTATTTCTTGTAACTCGAGTTGGATATCCCTTATTAATAATTGGACTTTTTGGATTATTAGGAGGAATTTTTTATACAGCTAAGCCAGTTGCTTATAAATATAAAGGATGGGGAGATTTTGCTGTATTTCTATTTTTCGGCATATTGATGGTGCTTGGCACATTCTATACTTTAACAGAATCTTTCAATTGGAATGTAATCATTATTTCCATTCCTGTTGGTTTACTAATTTCCTCTATATTGAATGCTAACAATATTCGTGATATAAAACTTGATAAAGTGGCTGATATTGATACTACTGCTCATAAACTTGGCTACCAAGCGTCGAAAAATGAATATATATGCCTTGTATCAGGTGCGTTTATTTCAATTATAATTTTTATTATTTTAGGTATTCTCGAACCTTATGCATTACTCGTATTCCTTGTGTTGCCACAAGCGTTTAAAAATATGAAAGATATATCAGCAGGAAATATAGATAAACCCGAGCAAATTGCAATAATGGATGTTCGTTCTGCTCAGTTACATATGAAATTTGGGCTATTGCTTACAGCGGGAATAATTATTTCTGCTCTTTTGTGATGTATATATTTAAATGTAATATAATTATCCAGAAAATATGAAGAATAAAGCTCTATATATTGGTTACGGAATTGCTACTGTTTGCTGGTTCCTTATGTTTTCCCCTTGGACAAAGCAATATTTCAATTTTTGGATAATGATGATGATTGCATCGGGGACACTATCGATTATTGCTCTTACGAATACACCAAAAAAAGAATTGAAACAATTGTATAAATTCAATTTCAAAAATATTGCTTATGGTGTATTGTCTTTTGTCGTATTATATGGTGTATTTTATATTGGGAATATAATTACT
>DAOTPH010000173.1:0-4128 GCA_035451765.1 Bacteroidota bacterium
AAGAGGTGCCATTAGAAGTAGTCTCTTCCCTTCGCCCTTTCGTTTTTTTGTATATTTGAAATATCCAACTTGAAGAATAACTGAAAGAGCTTCAATTAAAAAAATACCACCTACAATAGGAAGAAGGAACTCTTTTTTAATTAAAATAGTCAATCCACCTAAAGCGCCTCCAAGTGCCAATGAGCCTGTATCTCCAAGAAAAATCTGAGCAGGATATGCATTATACCATAAAAATCCCGCAGCAGCCCCCACAAGAGCAGAAGCAAAAACTGTAAGCTCCCCCGAGCCGGGCAGGTACATTATATTCAAATAATGTGCGAATGTGCTATTACCTGTGAAATATGCAACCAATGCCATTGTAAAAACTGCAACTGCTACAGTTCCTATTGATAATCCATCTAATCCATCTGTTAAATTAACTGCATTTGAGGTTGCTGTAATTATAAAAATCACCATTGGAATATATATCCATCCCCAATTGAAATTTAGATTTTTTTCAAATGGAATTGTAGTAAGAGTAGCGTATTGTGCAAATTTTGTTGAAAACAAATCAGGAAAATAATAAATAATTCCACCTACAAAAAGACCGATAAGCACCTGTCCAACAATTTTATATCTACCAATCAATCCTTTTGGAAATTTTTTATAACTTTTAAATAATCATCCACAAAACCAACTAATCCGAGCCAAAGAGTAATAATTAAAATTGTAATAATAAACCAATTATCTAATTCTGCCCATAGCAAGGTAGGTATAATAGTAGCAAGCAATACAATAAGACCACCCATTGTTGGAGTTCCAGCTTTGCTGTAATGATTCCCGACTTGCTGTAGTTCTAATTTTGCTTGTTCACCAATTTGGTGCTTTTTCAATATCTTAATAATCATTGGAGCAAATATAAAGCAAATAAGTAGAGAAGTAATTGCAGCTGCAGCGGAACGAAAAGTAATGTATCTAAATACTCCAAACCCGGGTGGATTGAACATTGCTTCGAGCCAACGTGCAAGATAATAAAGCATAGGAGAAATTATTTAAAATTTTTTATCAAATCTTGAACAGCAGATTTATGCACAAAGAAGGACATCATTTTTAATTTCACAAAATCCTCTCGATAGAAATAATAGCCTTTTGTTTTCCCATTTTTTGAACTTGAACCTGAATCTTTAATTAAAAACCACCATACACCATCTTTTATCACGTACCCAACCAAATGTATGCCGTGATCATCAGAAGTGGTTGCATTTGAGAAGCGAAACTGCCTTGCTTTATCGTCGATATATTGACTTGGTATGTCCCACGTTGGTATAGCTGCAAGATTATATTCCTCTGAATAGTGTCCAGGTTCGCTCACATCACCACCAATTGCAACAGAATATCCATTTTTTATTGCATTTTTGATTGCGTCCATAAATTTATCTAATGGTACATTATAATATGAAGAATCATTCCACCAATTGTCAGGCACATCGTATTCGCATTGCTTCCAATAACCAGGTTCAAGTAATGACATTATATCGACATAATCATCCATATTAAGTTTTAGGACTTGGTCAAAAAACGTCTTTGAATTATATTCTTTCCCTTCATAAGTAAATTTCTCGGGAGGGGCTTGCATATATTTATTCATAATTTGCTTTATTGTAGAAATCACAATATCCTCTTTCCAAAAATTATTTTTTTTCACAGATTGGAGAAATGTATTCATTTCATCATACATTTGGTGTTGGTCCAAAAATTTTTGTCCGGGAAGCAAGCCTGTATATGCATCGTAGGGAACGACGCCATATTGTTTCCATATTCGCGGTACTGCATTAGATTCGCTACCTTCACCAAAATAAGATTGGCCCGAAGTTCTAACAAAACCTTTTGCTTTTTCTACAAATTCCCAATATGCTGTCCAAGCCTCACTTAATTTTATTTTTTTATTATATATACGATTTACTTCTGATTCAAAAAAAGATGTAGTCGAAAAATCCCAGCACATTCCTGTCCATCCTTGCGATACAGGAGCATTATGCCATACTTGAGTGAATTCTTCAGTTGATTTTGGATAATTAACATTTGTAAAATCCATCAGCAAACGCAATTGCTTTTTTTCAGGCTTTTTTGCAAATTCATTGCTGGATTTTTCAATCTCTTCCCAAAATGGATTGTGATAATCTTTAAATTTTAAAGTATCCTGTGATTTTATTTGCGAATTGCCTAAATTAATATAGAGTAAAAAAATAGGAATAATTAATAATTTTTTCATTTCAAAAATATTTAAATTTCAAAATTAAGAATTTTCTTATAAAATAGGATTTTAAAATTATAAAATATTCATAATATTATAAACTCTAAAGAGAAAAATTCATAATTTGGTATTATTATTGTTTGCATTTTTTAAGTATTTATTTAAGTATATGAAATATCTGCGATTTTATATTATTATATTTTTATTTTTTCTATACAATTATCATTGTATATGTCAAGAAAACGATTTCCCCATTGATAGTCTTGAGCTGTATCCATCTTATGGAATAGTTGGCGGATATAATTTCAATATTCATTCATCCGATTTTTCAAATTTGCCAGGTGTTCCAAGCTGTTGCCCTGAATTTACAAATGGAACAGGTAGCGGATTTTATTTAGGTGCAAGTATCGATTATCCTCTCAATTATTTAATGCAATTGACATTGCGTGCTACTTATTCTCAATCTAATGGAAAACTGACTTCTACTGATACAACAACTATTATTCTTGACGGGAAAAATTCAACGGGCGAATTTGAACATTTACTTGATGCAAAATTTGGCACATTTGGTCTTGAACCATTATTTACATATAAACTTAAACCTGATTTGGCATTGCATGGTGGATTTAGAATTGGATTTTTGACTAATTCTTATTATTATCAAGAAGAAAAAATCACAAAACCAGCTGATAGAGGTACATTTATCGATGGTAGAAGCAAGCGCAATCAAAGCGAGGGCAAAATTGAAGAAGCAAGCGCTATGCAAGCAGGATTGAAATTGGGTGCAAGTTATAAATTACCCTTGAACAAAGAAAAGACATTGTTTTTAGTTCCCGAGTTATTTTATACATATAATTTTACAAATTTAGTTAAAGATAGGGATTGGAAATATCATCAATTATCATTAGGTGTATCAATTAAATATCGAACACCACCGCCGCCACCACCACCTCCAGCACCACCAATTGCGCCACCTGATCCATTGTTATCAGGCGTTCAAAAGCCTCCATTATTTGCGATAGATGTCGATGCTGTGCAAGTTGATTCAAGCCAAAATGAATCGAAAGATTTTACATTGAAAATTGAAGATTTCGTTTCATATAATATGAGACCCTTGCTCACTTATATATTTTTTGATGATAATTCAGCAGAGATTCCACCACGTTATATATTGCTTTCAAAAGAGGAAACAGCAAGCTTTTCTTTTGATAAATTAAGAAATTATAATGCATTAGAAACATATTATTATGTATTAAACATTATTGGCAAACGATTGCAAGATAATCCTAATGTTAAGATTACATTAATAGGCACAAATTGCAATCAAGGTTCGGAAAAAAATAACAAGGAACTATCACAAGCACGAGCCCAAGCAGTGGCTAACTATTTTCAAAATATATGGGGTATATCACCAAACAGAATGACTATTGAATCTCGAAATTTGCCAAAAGAACCTTCCCGAAGCGATGACCCACAAGGAGTTGCGGAAAATCGCCGTGTAGAGATTTATTCCGACGATCCTTCAATTATTGAACCTGTATTCACAGTAGATACAATGAGAGTAATTTCAGCATTAGCTATAAAATTCATTCCTAAGGTATTGACCGAGGTTGGCGTGTATTCTTGGGATTTGAATGTAATGCAAGGAGCACAAAGTGTATTCAATAAAAATGGGAAAGGACAACCACCTACAAGCATTGATTGGGAAATATCAAAAAGAACCGTTCCAAAAGGCAATGAAGATCTTGCTTATTCTATTAATGGAATTGATTCTGTTGGCCAGTTAGCAAATTCAAAAACAAAACGTATCCCCATAACTAAAACAAGTATTGAAATGAAGCGACGTTCGGGGCAATCAGATACTGAATATGAATATTATAGCTTAATATTATTTG
>DAOTPH010000174.1:0-4117 GCA_035451765.1 Bacteroidota bacterium
CAATAGGTGAAAAAATGCATGATGCAGGTGCTTTCTTAAACGATTTTGTGATTAACCAAAGAGGTGCAATATATCAAAAATATGTGACTAATGAAATATCTGATTATAAAGTACTTGGTGGAAGGCAAATAAATAGGTACCATATAAATTCAAATATTAAAGGGTATATAAAAAAAGATCTTGTAAAAGATGAAAAAGCATTTATTAAAAATAATTCAATATTAGTTCAAAGAATTATAACATATATTCATAATCCATATATAAGTATTAAAATTTTTGCAGCCTTATCCGATCAAATTCCAAAAAATGAATATATCATTGTTGATACTATAAATCAATTAGACAATTTTAGTAATTTAAGTTCAAAGTATATTCTTGGATTTTTAAATTCAAAATTAGTATCTTGGTATGTATGCAGATTTATTTTTGGATTAGCAAAAATGACGATGCAATTTGATAATCCTGTAACTTCAAGAATTCCCCTCCCCAATCCCCAGTCCCTAACCCCCAGTACCCACGACCGTATGGTTGAGCTTGTTGAGCAAATGATTGAGTTAAATAAGAAATTGCATAACAGCACGAACCATACAGACCACGAGCTCACAATGTTAAAGCGGCAAATTGATGCCACCGATGCCGAGATCGACCGCCTTGTTTATAATCTCTACGGATTGACTGATGAGGAGATTGCAGTGGTAGAGGGGAGGGGAAGAAATGGATTGGGAAGCTGAATATGTCGAACTTGAGAATTGAAATATACCATTTTTAGATTTTCTAAAGGAATTGGATTCTGATACAAGAATTGAAATTATTGCTGCAATTGACGAATTAATCGAATGGCAAAACAATAAATTACAAATTCCATCTTCAAAAGCAAAGTATTTACGTAACAAAATTTTTGAAATGAGAGTGCGTCATAAAAACATAATTTCAAGAAGCTTATATTTCCTATATGAAGGTAAAAAGATTGTATTTACTAATGGATTTATTAAAAAAACAAATAGAGTACCTGACATTGAAATCAGGAAAGCAGAAAAATTAAGAAACTATTATATATCAATAAAAGAGGGAAAAAATGATTGAAGAAAAGACAAATCATGAAAAATATAGAGATGAGCTCATCTCAACTCCTGAATTGAAAGCAAAATATAATTTGGCAAGGGAAAGAGCAAAATTGGAAATGATGCTTGAAACATTGCGTTCGCAAGTAATTGAGGAAAAAAGTCGTAAAGCAATCCTAAGCCAGATAACAAAAATTTCCAACCGAATATCGCAACTTTATCTATAGATTGTCTATCAGCTTTACGGATTGACTGATGAGGAAATTGCAGTTGTGGAGGGAGGGGAATGTAATTTGAAAGATATACTTTCGTCAATTTATAAAAGTAAAACAATATGAATACATTACTTGTAAATACAAAAGATGAACAGGAATTACACTTAGTACAAGATCTTCTTTCAAAGATGAAAATCAAGACTCGAATTTTATCATCAGAAGAAAAAGAAGATATAGGATTACTACAGCTAATGAACGAAGCAGACAGAGCAAAGAAAGTCACAAGAACCACGATAATGAAAAAGCTTAACAAATAGAATAAAAGTAGGTGATTATAGAATCGGTTTCTTTTATGAAAAAGGAGTAATAGAATTGGCGCGAATTGTTCATAGAAAGGATATTTACAAAGTATTTCCATAAAAAAAATAGGTAAGAAATTGCAGTAGAAGAGGGGTGAGAGAGAAAATATGATGATATCCTCAGACAGGTGGCTGAAGCCATCTGTTGCAAATATATCTAAAGGGGCATATTCAATATGCCCCTAAAATTTGATTAAATTTTGTTGATAAGGTTTATTAATACGCGGTTTCGGGTTTGATATATTGCGCTTTGCCGTAGCCAAGGATGGGATAAAAGATAAATGGTAAAAATATTAATCCAACTGTGAATCCTGCATCTTTGCCGAAACATTTAGACATCTCATTGGTCATTAGTATTGCAAATATTATATCAGCAACAGGAACAAAAATGAGTAGTAATATCCACCACCAGGGTTTACCAATTATCTCCAAATATACAATTATATTGTAAATTGGTATAATTGAAGCCCAGCCAGGCTTACCTGCTTTGATATAGATTTTCCATAGAGGTATTATTATCAATACGATAACAATTGCTAAAATCAAAATATATGCAATTATACCAAGTGTTGATAGACCACTATCTGAATAGGAATAGTAATTAGAATACATATAATAACCCTTAAATTAAAAACGCAAAGTTACATAAATAAAAATAAATAATCCAAATTTTTTTTTAAAATATTTAAATAAAATAAAATCCATAGGAAAATAATAATTTATGTCGAGAATAGAAAACCATTGATATTAACGTAAGAGTAAATTTAGAAATCAATATTAATCTTTTTTCATAATCATTTAATAACTTATAATAAAGAAAGTTTTGTTAATTTTGAAAATTACTGCAAAAAGAATTTTGAAAATTAAAAATTTACTATAAATTTATTTTAATTATAAGGATAATATATGTCAGAAAAAAGATTTATAACAGTCGATGGCAATGAAGCGGCGGCTTATACAGCTTATCGATATAGTGAAGTAATAGCAATATATCCAATCACTCCATCTTCTCCAATGGGAGAATTTTCCGATGAATGGGCATCAAAAGGAATAAAAAATATTTGGGGAACGGTCCCTACGGTTTATGAAATGCAAAGTGAAGGAGGCGCAGCAGGTGCTGTTCATGGTGCATTGCAAGCTGGTGCCTTAACAACAACTTTTACAGCATCTCAAGGATTACTGCTGAAAATACCAAATATGTATAAAATTGCAGGCGAGCTTACACCTACAGTATTTAATATATCAGCACGAACATTATCATCCCACGCCCTATCGATTTTTGGAGATCATAGCGATATAAATGCAGCACGGCAAACTGGATTTGCATTCCTTGCATCAAGCAATGTGCAAGAAATTATGGATATGGGAGCTATTGCATGGGCATCAACATTGCGTTCTCGAATTCCGTTCTTACATTTTTTTGATGGATTTAGAACATCTCACGAAGTTCAAAAAATTGAAGTGCTGAGCGATGATGTGCTGCGTCAAATGGTGGATTATGAACTAGTGAAAGCACATCGTGAGCGTGCCTTATCGCCTGACCATCCAGTATTGCGTGGTACGGCACAAAATCCCGATGTATTTTTCCAAAATCGTGAAACAGCCAATAAATTCTATGAAGAGTGCCCCGATATAGTTCAAGAAGAAATGGACAAATTTGCTCGCTTGACAGGCAGGCAATATCATTTATATGATTATTTTGGCGATCCAAATGCTGAGAATGTTATAGTTATTATGGCTTCAGGAGGCGATGTCGCTCGCTCTACAGTTGATTATTTAAATGCAAAACTTGCCAAGAAAGTTGGCGTACTGCTTGTACATCTCTATCGTCCGTTTAGCATTAAACATTTCGTATCAGCGCTTCCTAAAACTACAAAGAATATTGCGGTACTTGATAGAACAAAAGAACCAGGAGCATCGGGCGAACCGTTATATCTCGATGTAGTTGATGCTATTTATGAAGCAATGCAAGATGGAATTGCTCCATTTGAAAGAATGCCAAAAATTATTGGTGGTCGCTACGGATTATCTTCAAAAGAATTTACACCAGCAATGGTAAAATCCATTTTTGATAATTTAGATAATCCAAAACCTAAAAAACACTTTACAATTGGAATAAAAGATGATTTGAATTTCACAAGTTTAGATTACGATGCATCCTTAAATATAGAATCCGATAAAGTATTCCGCGGTTTATTCTACGGGCTGGGTTCTGATGGAACAGTAGGCGCTAATAAGAATTCAATTAAGATAATTGGTGAAAATACTGATTTCTATTGCCAAGGTTATTTTGAATATGATTCTAAAAAATCAGGTTCTATTACAATTTCGCACTTACGATTTGGTCCTGAACCAATCCGTTCACCATATAAAATTACTCACGCAAATTTTGTAGCATGTCATCAAACTGTATTTTTAGAAAAATACGATTTAATTAAAGATTTGATTCCAAATGGTGTATTTTTGCTAAATACTCCATTTC
>DAOTPH010000175.1:0-4069 GCA_035451765.1 Bacteroidota bacterium
GCACGAGTTAATTTCTATACTTCATTTGAAACAGGGACAAAGACAGGCGATGTACCACTGCAAACAATATATGGACAAAGAATTCCATATCAACCTTATAAACCTGGTTCCTCAGATTCTTATGCAATTGATGCAAATGGAAATCCATTACCATTAGCAGCAGGAACACCAACTTATGATCATAGCAATGATGTTTTCAGAACAGCATACTCGACGGAGAATAATTTATCAATCAGCGGTGGAGTACCACAATTCGATTATTTAATCACAGGTTCATATTTATATAATCAAGGATATGTCGAAGGATCAGATTTAGAGCGCTCATCAATTAGAGCAAATGTTGGCTTTACATTATTTCCAAAAGTAAATGTGCAAAGCAATACTAACTTTATTTACACTAACAATAATCTACCTCAAGATGGTTCAAATACTTCGGGTATATTATTGGGTGGATTAAGAACACCCCCAGATTTTAATAACAAAATATATCTTGAGGATGATGGTGTTACACAACGTAGATTTGCATCTTATGACAATCCAATATGGACACAGAAATCCAATATATTCAATCAAAAAATTTATCGTGTCCTTCATAATACCGAAGTAAAATGGATGCCATTAGATTGGTTATCATTCACAGGACGTTATGGTATGGATTGGTATTCTTTTGGATATAGTGAGCGATTAGCAGTACAGAGTGCAGCTTCACCATCCCGCCTTGGTTCCATCTCTCGATATGATGCAAGAAATTGGCAGCAAAATCTCGATTTAACATTCAATATTTCACAAGCAATTCTTGATAATGATCTTACTTTTGATTTTGTTGGTGGTAGTCAAATAATATGGTATAACAGATCTGAAACTTCAGCTTCATCAACTACAACATTGCCATTTTTTGATGAAATTGCAGCAGGCGCAACCAAAGATGCAGGAAGTGCCTATACAGAAACCAAGACAGTCGGATATTTCGGACAATTAACCTCGACATATCTTGATAGATACTCTTTGACACTAGGTTTGAGACGTGACGGTAGTTCAACTTTTGGTACGTCACAAAAATTCCATTATTATCCTAAAATTGGGGTTTCCTACACATTAAGCAATGAGCCATTCTTTGAAGGGCTAAAAAATATTTTTAGCAACGTAAGGTTACGTGGTTCATGGGGAGAAGCTGGTTCACCAAATCTACCTTATGCTTATGCAACAAATAATATTTATATAACAGATGGTAATTTTGATCCTTGGGTGGATGCATCACAATCACGACGTGGTGGATATAATGGTATTCGTGCTTATGAAATAGCAGGAGCTGAAAAAATTAATCCCGAGTTATCAATTGAGCGCGAGGTTGGACTGGACCTTGGATTCCTTGAAGATAGAATTTCTGTAGAAGCAACATTTTATCACTCAAATGTATTCGATATGATTTTATCTGTACCTGCTCCACCGTCTACAGGTTTCACATACCAATTACAGAATGGTGCAGCAATGTGGAACGAAGGCTTTGAACTTGGTATTACTGCCAATCCTGTTAAAACAAAGAAAGTTAACTGGGTAACTGCACTTAATTATACACGTAATTATAATTTAGTAACATCAATCAATGCAGATTATTACGAAATTACTGGTGGATTTGTAGGCGCCTTAAATACAGCAATGTCTGGACACCCACTCGGTGCATTTCGAATGTATGGCTGGGATAGATTTGATGCAAAACGTTATGCAAATGAAGGAACAGCATATGTCTCCGATGCAGAAATGAATGCATATCATTATAAAGATGGCGATATTAGATACTCATACTGGGATCCAGACACCAAACAAGTAATTGGAGATGATTGGGGTCTTAATTATGTAGGTGCACCTAGGCAAGCAAGCGATCTTATAATTGTTGGAAATCCCAATCCAAGCTTTATGCTATCTTGGAGAAATGACATTACATTATTTAACAATTTGACTATTAGCTTTTTATTTGATGGAGTTTTCAACTTCGATGTATGGAACGGAACCAAAGGAGCTTTATATAACTTTGGGGTTGCGAGCGAAACTGCTGATAGAGCGGATCCATGGGTAGAAAATGGCCATCAAGTATATGATTATTCAAAAGTCATAGAAACTGGCAACATTGCAGATCAATCAGTTGTAATCAAGCAAGCTAAGTACAAATACTATTACAATGGCTTTTATATTAACGAACCATTTATTGAAGATGGATCATTTATAAAATTACGTGAATTGAGTGTAAGTTATCGATGGAGAGGTTTAGAGCAATGGAAAATTGGTGATATAGTATTTACATTTGCAGCACGTAATTTGTTTACAATCACTGATTACACAGGATTTGATCCTGAAGTTAATACGTTTTCGTTGGCAGAAGGTCGTGGAATAGATTATTTCACTCTCCCACAAATGCGGTCGTACAGATTTAGTTTATCAATTAATTATTAAGGAGATAAATTATGAAAAGGATAAAATCAAAATTAGTACTTTTAAGTATTCTACCATTACTTTTTGGTAGTGCGATGTTTTTTACATCGTGCAATATTGATGAAAGTATAAATGTAGATCCAAATGCAATTGCTCAGGCTAAAGCAAAATCTGTTGATGGCGTACGAGCCCTGCTTATTGGATTGCAGGTCAATGTGGGAGATACTTATAGTCGAGATAGGTCTCGAATTAATAGTATTTGGTCATGGCAAATGTGCGCACCGGCAGGTATTGGACGAGCACAACCTGTTGCTTGGAATGCTTATTATATGGCACCTGATGGTCCAACAGACGACTATTGGATAATAACATATAGAGGTGTAAAAATTGCAAATGATATAATTAGCTATACACCTGATGTATTCAAAGATGCACTTGTACCACAAGGGAATGTCTATCTAGGTATTGCAAAAACATATAAAGCTATGCTTTTGGGTGAAGCGGCGGCAACTTGGGGATCAATTCCAATCACTATTAATGAATTGGAGCCACCAGATTTTGTCGATCAGCAAACTGCTTATAACTATGTCCAGAAATTACTTGACACAGCTTTGACTCATTTTTCTCAAGAGACCGCAGCAGTAGATCGCGATCTTAATTTTAAAGGTGATAAAGATAAATGGATAGCTGTTATTCACTCTTTAAAAGCTCGTTATTATCTCCAAATTGGTGACTATGCAAATGCACTTACACAAGCAAATCAGGGAATTGCAGATAACACAGGGAGCTTAATGTCATTTTTCTCCGATAATTCAGGCGAGCATGCAAATTGGGGTATGTGGGTGCAAGATGAATCGGAGACTGTTCGCGGTGAAAAATATTTTGTTGATCTTCTAAAAAGCGAACCAAATGATGCTAGACTTTCAGAATATTTCAATCCTGGAGCAGATGCAAATGGTGAATATTATGGAAATGCGGTCCATAGTGCAAATCTTTATCCGAATCCTGTCCTTCCAGAAGAAACTGATTTAACAAAAACTGTAAGGATGAAAAAATATAGCACATTTTCTGAATCATTTCCATTAATTCGTTGGGAAGAAAATGTATTGATAAAAGCTGAAGCTGAGGCAAGAACAGGCAATATAGGCGGGGCAGTGTCAGATGTAAATATAATTCGTCAAAAAGCCGGGTTAACTGATTTCACAAGCTCAGACCAAAATGAAGTCATTCAGCAAGTATTAAAGCAAAAGTTCTTAGAATTGTATCTCGAGGGACAAAGCTGGCACGACCAACGTAGAACAGGAACAATGCCCGAACCTATAAATATGTCTCAAGGCAATACAAATATGCGATTTATTTATGGCCAAAGCGAAAAGAACGCTAATAAAAAAGTACCAGCGGACGATGATATGCTTGTCAAATGGATACTAAGTACAAAATATGGAGGTTTAATTCCATAATCCAAAAAAAGAGGGGTGAATAAATAATTCACCCCTTTTTTTCTACACTAATATTATTCGCTTGGTATGACAGTTTCCACTGCCATTTCCATTTGTAGAGACGGCATCCCTGCCGTCTTTACAGTGTAGAAAAGCATTCTTGCAGGTGGCCAAAGCCACCTGTTGCAATGGATCTATGCAAC
>DAOTPH010000176.1:0-4054 GCA_035451765.1 Bacteroidota bacterium
ACAGGCAATATTTTATAGAGAAATTTCATCTTTAAGAATAAATCAAAAATAATACCAAATTTATTTTTGAGGATAATAGTGTGACAAAAGCATCCACGGAAATGGTTAAAGCCATCTGTTGCAATAAGCACAGAATATGCAACAGAGGGCTTCAACCCTCTGCAAAAAGAAGGTGCATCTGATACACCATAGGGTTTCACCCATCTGCATATTGAACAAGGTGTGGCCCACCCTTGTTCATAGTGAAATTTTGCAACAAGATTTTGCAGGAACACAAATAATGTGACAAAAGCAAGGATTCTTTTGTAAAATCCTCACTCTTTTATCATTTTCTCCACCACTTGCTTGCCACTATTGTAAAATCGCACTGTATAAAATCCAGCTGATAATTGATTGATGTTTATTTTGTCTGATTCTATCATCCCGCTTTGCACGCAATTACCTAGTATATCATAGATCTGATATTGCCAACCCCCACACGAATTATTATAAACACCCCCTGCCCACTCAATTAGATGGGAATTTATATAAATATAATCGCTTGCGGGATTGGGGAAAATGGAAAAGCCTTGCTCATCGATTTCTTTTACATCTGAAGTATTTGTTAAATCACTTATTTTTGCCCTATAAATACCTTTATCAGTGGCTGCAAATAAATATTCACCCATAATTTTAAAATCTGAAAAATATGGAAACTTTTGAAACCCACTATTCTTTTCACCAAACCAATGGGACCCTTTATCAGTTGAAATATATATAGTCGTATTAGACACTAAGAATGTGTCCATTAATGCAACAAAAATATTATTGCTTGAAACTGCAATTGCTTTAATCTGGCCACCAATTGTATCTGATTTTATAATTATTGGAATTTTTTCCCAATTATAACCATAATCACTCGATGCCCATAATCCTCGACGCGATCCTGTATAAATACGTTCTTTATCCGTAGTGAATTTAAAAATTTGTTCATAATATAATTTTGTATTATACTGAAACCAGTTGTTACCATTATTAGGAGAGACACTTATTGGAATATCAGCCATAGTGTTTTCACAAAAGCTCCAACTATTAGCAGCAAGAATATAATCATCTTTTGATGTCAATGCTACTGTAATTAATCTATTTAAACCTTTATTGCAAGTAATCCAGCTCTCTCCATTATCAGTTGAGCGCGATATTCCGTTACCTCCAGCGAATATTGTTCCATCATACTTTATTGTAAGAGTAATAATATCCTGATTTGCTAAACCATTATTTTTTTTCTCCCAATTTTCACCCATATTTGTAGATCGCCATACACCCTGTCCGGGAGTGGCAATAAATATGTTATTCCCACTATGAGCAATGGCATAAATTGAATTATCCCCTAGTCCATTATTCTTAACTATCCAACTTTCACCGTAATCTGTGGATATAAAAACCCCATTTGTTCTACTTGCTGCAAATAATGTATTATTAATTGTATCCAATGCCATAATATCCAGTTCATTTAATCCATTATTTCTTGGAGTCCAACTTTCACCGTAATCTGTGGATAAATACAATCCTCTCCTCGTTCCCGCCCATATTTTATTGCCAAGTGTAGCAAGTGAAATAATAAAATTATCTCCTAAACCTTTATTTTTCAATTCCCAAGTCTGACAATTATCCATTGAAATGAATATGCTATTCCCAAAAGTTCCCGCAATTACCATATTATTATTGATTGCTAATTTCATTATGGGCCAAACACTTATTTTATTATTTGTTCTTTGCCAATTATCACCATTGTCAGTTGAAATGAAAACACCTTTATTCCAACTACCTGCATATATCGTATCTCCTTTAGTTGCAAGTGAAATAATCGAATCTGTTGTTAACCCGTTGTTTTTTTGTATCCAAGTTTCTCCTTTATCTGTCGTAGCATAAATACCCTTTCCCATAGTCCCTGCAAAAAGAGTATTACTATTATGAGCAAGAGCAACTATATAGACAGTTTCCAATTTATATTTCAATCCACCTGAGCTTGACCAAATATAAATACCACCATCTTTTATAGTACGCCAATTATTAGCGGGAAGAAAAAAAGTCGAATCAATCACATCAATTGTTGACATACCACCAGTAGTAGTTTTTAATATCCAATTCTCCCCATTGTCTGATGATGTATATAAACCCCCATGTCCTGCGGAAACAATCTTATTATCGGCATATAGTCCCCCTAATGAAAATAGATATTGTTTCAACTTATAGTCATATTGAGCAGAATTACACCCTAAGGTTAATTGATAAAATGAACGATGATAGTCTTCTGCTTTATCACTTAATTTTTTAATCCAACTATTTCCGTCATCCGTGGTCAAATATATACCATCATAAGTTGAAACAAATGTCCTATTTTCATTTGCTGCTATTGATAAAATAGGAACTCCATAAAGTCCATTATTACATTCAACCCATTGTGAAAACACAACCTGAAATGTAATAAGAAGAAATGCAATAATTAGTATTAACTTTTTCATAGTTTAATTTATATATTAGTTTACTAAAAATTAGAAATTAACAATGATCATATTATTCTACTAATAATTTAATGTAGATAATTTGTTCTCAATCATTTTATTCAATAATTTATCATTACCTTTTAACTTAAACGTTTTTTTTGATTAAATAATATAATAGAAAGATAATTTAAAATATTTCAGGAATACCCTAACAAAAATTTAAGTGTTTATTAAAAAATGACTAAATAATATTTTTGAAGAATTATAATAGTGTATTCAATATGCATCTAACGAATCTGCGCAAGGATAGCACAGGCAAACAACATGTCCCCAACCCTAAGTCACTTAGTGCAATGTATAATGAATTGACACATTTTGGTAATGCAATATTTCTATTGCTCTAACTTCTTTTATTGATTAATATTATAACACTATGGCAGATACAATTGTAGCGTTGGCGACTCCACCGGGTGTAAGTGGGATTGCTGTAATTCGGCTTTCGGGAGATAATGCAATTGATATTGCAGCATCTTGCTTTCAAGGCAAAACCGATTTACGGAATTCACCGACACATCGTATTTACTATGGTAAATTTGTAAATAATTCAGAATTCATCGATGATGTAACTGTTTCAATATTTCATAAGCCTAATTCATATACTGGTGAGGATGTGGTTGAAATATCTTGCCATGGAGGAATGATTATATATAATGAGATAATTAAAACTTTAATACATAATGGAGCTCGATTAGCACAACCAGGAGAATATACAAAGCGAGCTTTTATCAATGGAAAAATGGATCTGTTACAAGCAGAAGCTGTGGCGGATTTGATAAATTCAGTCTCATATATTTCAGAACAAACTTCAGCACGTCAATTATTTGGAGAATTCACTAATCATATTAGCAAATTTCGTAAAGATTTAATCGATATTGCATCAATGCTCGAAATTGAACTTGATTTTATAGATGATGATGTTGAATTTGTTTCAAAAACAAAAATTAAAAATAAAATAATTGAAATAAAAAGATTTGCTCAAACATTAATAGATTCTTATAAGTCAGCTCAAATTTTGCGTTCTGGATATTTCGTTGCAATTGTGGGTTATCCAAATTCGGGTAAATCTACATTGTTCAATACATTGCTGAAAAGAAATCGTGCAATTGTAAGTGAGGTGCCAGGTACAACACGCGACTATCTCGAAGAATATATCTATTTAGATGCTATGCCAATAAAATTGATTGATACAGCAGGAATTCGGCAAACAACTGATATAATTGAAATAGAGGGAATTAAATTTGTTCAATCATTGTTGGAGCAAAGTAATATGATACTTGTTTTGAATGACGCTTCAATTTCATTGAATAATTCAAATAATCTATATAATAAATTAAATACGACATATAAATCATCTAAGACAGTCTTAATACAGAACAAAATCGATAAAATTGAGAATATTGGTAATTTTGAAAATAAAGAAAATGAAATTTATATATCAGCAAAAACAGGAACGGGAATTGAAAAATTGACAAAAACGATTTCTGATAATGCATTGCAATCAATAAATC
>DAOTPH010000177.1:0-4045 GCA_035451765.1 Bacteroidota bacterium
CACAAAAATGGTTGGATAATCAATTAAATCAAAAATTTGAGGGTAGAAGAGGACGTAGAATTACGATAACAGGCAATTCTATAATGCCGATGAGACATAATGAAAAGGGCTTTGGAAGTGATTGGTTTGTTCTTCTTTACATCAAATTTAAAGTTGTAGGAAAAGAAGTTGTCAATGACCCAACAAGCTTGACAACATTAAGTACACCAATGTATATAGCCCCAGATGAAATTATCTTCAATAATCTTGATGTGACAAAGCAATTAGCATACGAAGGTTTCTCACATATTTATTCACCTAGTGTGAATGCTCATTATGCAGCATTACCTGCGTTTCCGGGCTTAGCTGGTTTAAATAATTCAGATCTTGATCTGTATTATGCACTTGAACCCTATAAACCAGGTTCTATATATATAAGAATATCAAATGGCGAGCCATATTTCTATTTCCCCTCTGCACAGGAGGCAGGTTATACGATAAGCAAGATAAGTGATGCTTTCTATTCGTTAGATCAACCTATAACTGTTGATTCAAATAGTGCATTAAATCCACCTGTTGGGTCCAAAACTATTGTTGTTCAAAATGGGTTGCAATTATCAAGATTGAATTATATAACAATAGAAACAAGCGAGCCTTGGTTGCTAATATCAAAAGATAATGGTAAGACTTTAAAACGTGTACTAACACATAATTACTTAGACAATGGTCTTTTGGGTGCTGATGCTAAATTAGATCCACAAGGTAGATCTACCGCAGATGTGCCGCCATTGAATCTTACAATAACTTGCGATCCAAGAAAATTAAAATTGAATGATGCATCTGATCCAGAAAAAACAGGTATACATATAGGTTATATTACTTTTATTTCACCTTATGCACAATTCAATAATGTAAGATTACAAGTAAAGTTTATTTATATACGACCACCTTATGAGCCTAGAGGGTCAGGCAATCCACAAAATTATTCATCAGGGATTTACATTACTTTACAAAATAGTATTCCAAATGCTCAGGTACGTACATTAGTATTTGGAACCGGTTACAGAGCTACTGATGGGATTGATTCATTGTTTGGTGAATATCATCCTTCACTTGGGCTTGCAAGTGGTGTATTTGATGCAAGATTTTTCCCTGTGGATGATGCATTGGCTAAACTATATCCAAATGGTTTTGGAGATTTTTCACCTAGTATTGATAAACATTGGTCTGATTCAAGGGATATTAGAGATTTTAATTCTAATAAATCACATCTATTTCTTATAAAGTTTAATGCAAATAATGGCTATCCTGTAGTGTTAACATGGAATACCACACAATTTCCACTAGGTTCGAGAGCATATATACGAGATGTTCTTAATGGTGCATATTTTCAACCTGTTGATATGCTAACACAAGGCACAGTTGTGGGTGACAATTTACGCGCCTTTACTTTCACCGATGCAAGAATTAACTCATTCTATATTGAATATACATTACCAAAGCAAATTAATTATGTAGATCAATATGGAAACCCAATAATTAAAGAAGGATGGAATTTGCTTTCACTTCCTGTTAGGCCAGTGCAACCTTTATGGAGTGCCATCTTTCCAAAAAGAATCAATATACCTTATGTCTTTACACAAAATCAATGGCAGGATTCCCCAACATTGCAAGTTGGTTACGGTTATTTTGTAAAATATGGACCGAAAGTAGATACTATATTTTCAGGAACAGTGATTAACGAAATCACTCCTCCAATTGATTATGTAAGATTGAATACAGGGTGGAATACTATAGGTGCATTATCTTGCCCATTAAATGTGACAAAAATACAATTTATTCAATATGAGAATTTTGATGTGCCGAGTCTTCAGTATTCATTACAATATGGAATATGGGGTTATAATACTAATCGCGGCTATGAAGAATCCGCTCAATTATTACCAGGACTAGGCTATTGGATTAAAGTAAATAGTACAGGATATTTGAGATTAACAGGATGTGGATTAGCAAAAAGCAATGAATTTAGCTATAATTATTCATCAATGAAGGATGATATTCTTGCAAGTTCAGTTAAAATTAATATTAATGATAATGCGGATCATTCATCGAGTCTCTATATTTCAAATGATAACACAATGAATATCGATAATTTCGAATTACCACCTGCACCACCAACACAATTGTATGATGCAAGATTTATTGATGGTAAATATCTAAGCAACTCAGTATCAAGCATAATTAAATTGCAAGGTATCGAATATCCTATTAATATTACAATTGATAATCCTGATGCAGATTATACGTTCACCGATGCTATTACAGGTACAATCTTAGGCAAAATATCAAGGGGTAGTAAAGGAACAATTGAAATACAAAATACTTCGAAAAATGCTATCCAAGTGGAAAAATCAAATTCCTTAACAGATTTTGATCTTTCTATCAATCCAAATCCTGTCGCTTCTGTGTCAACTGTGAATGTTTATATTCCTGAATCTAGCATTATTTCATTGAAATTATATAATACACTCGGAAGTGAAGTAATGACATTATATAATGGAAATATTGAAATGGGATTAAAGACATTTACTATTAAATCAAGTGATTTACCAACGGGTGCATATATTTTAAGATTAACAAGTAGTAATATTTCTAAGGTTGTAAAAATCAACGTAATTAACTAATAATAATTAATGTTCAAAAATGGGGATAGTTCAAATTTAATTGAACATCCCCATTTTTTTTATATTAAAATTTATTTAAATACGTTAAATTAATATAAATTATTCTCTGATATGAAAATATTTACTCGCGTTTATATAATATTTTGTATTGCTCTATTATCCTCGCTTTACACGGCATTTTCGATAGATTATACATAT
This sequence comes from Bacteroidota bacterium, assembly GCA_035451765.1. GTDB lineage: Bacteria > Bacteroidota > Ignavibacteria > Kapaibacteriales > UBA2268 > UBA2268. The sequence goes on from DAOTPH010000177.1 coordinate 2,862, forward strand.
ATTAACCTGCACATCCATAATAATGCGGTGCCTGAACAAACTCTTGATTCGCTTTCTTTCGGCGTGAATATATTTGCAACCGATAGCATAGATGCTTTTCTTGGTGAAAAGGAATATCCAACAATTGGTCTCCCTTCAAGTATTTTTATGGCATATATGGTTACTTTTGATGCAAGGCAAAATCAAACAGTATGGACTTGGCATGATTATAGACCATTTGCCAAGGATTCACAACATTTCTATAGGGAATATAATATTAAATTGTTCTTTGGAGAAGGTACAAGTGTCACTGTTTCCTGGGATAAATTATCTGATTATATTGATTCAGCTTATGTTCAAGATCCATTTGCTGCTTATTATAATGTTAATATGAAGAAATTCAATGAATTTACAACAGATAATATCCTTTTAGATGAATTTGTCTTTAAAATATGGTTCAATACAACAGGTACATCAGTTGCTGAAAGCTATAATGAAAGTAAATTGTTCGTATTTCCTAATCCAACTAAAAATTTCATTAATATAAATCCGGATATTCAATTTCACTCAATAACAATATATGATATTTCAGGGATGGAAATTTTTAATAAAGTGTCAAATAATTCTTCAAATTTAATTAATTTGCCAAATTTAAATTCGGGTATTTACTTAGTGAAAATTTGTGATATTTTTGGAAATAATTATTTTGATAAAATAATAATTCAGTAGTAATGCAAGATAAAGAAAAGAAGCATATTAGGATAAATAAAATAGATAGGAATTCTGAAGGACATCCCTATAAAAAGGATTATAACAATAATTATAAAAATTCACAAAATAACCAATGTGAGCTTTCAATTATAATTCCATTATTTAATGAAGAAGAATCGCTTAAAGAATTGCATCAACAAATAAAAAATCAGTTAGAAATAATTAATATAACAAACTATGAGATAATTTTTATCAATGATGGTTCGACAGATAATTCATTAGAAATAATTAGACAAATTCATTATGAAAACCCTAATGTGCATTGTATAAGTTTTAGAAGAAATTATGGAAAATCTGCTGCTTTAGCAGTAGGATTCAAACATGCACGTGGGAAATACGTAATAACAATGGATGCAGACTTGCAGGATGACCCTGCTGAGATTCCTAATTTAATTAATAAATTGAACGAAGGATATGACGTTGTCTCAGGTTGG
>DAOTPH010000178.1:0-4014 GCA_035451765.1 Bacteroidota bacterium
ACCTCGAAATGAAATAATTTATCAATCAATTTTCCATTCTATTTCGGCATTTTGTAATGCAGGATTTTCCACTTTCAAAGATGGATTGATGCAATATTATATACAAAATAATGCCGCATTCCTCATTGTTATTATGTTGCTTATTATTTTAGGGGGACTTGGATTTTATGTATTACTTAATATATTTGAGATACTAAAATATCAACCACAGAAAAGTTTTAAATCTAAAATTAAGACTCAAATTAGAAGTCAATCAAAATTAGTATTGATTTCAACCTTTATTTTGGTTTTTGGCGGTGCAGCAATGATTTTTATATTTAAGCCTGTTACCTTTTATAAACCAATGACAATACCCGAGCAAATTCTTCATTCTTTCTTTCTATCAGTAACATCAAGGACTACGGGGTACAATTCTATACCAAGCGAGCTGCTACCTATACCTGTTGCCATTATTGTAATATTTCTAATGTGGATAGGTGCCTCTCCTGGCTCAACAGGCGGTGGAATAAAAACAACTACTTTTTCTCTTGTTATGCTTTCTTTATATAATCATTTGATTGGCAAAGAACGTATTGAAATTTTTCATCGAGAAATTGACCAAAAAAATATATACCAAGCATATTTGGTAATTGCCGCAAATTTGACCGCACTTGGTATTGCATATTTCTTCTTAATTCTATTTGAACCCGATAAGACTCCTCTTGATTTATTATTTGAACTTATATCGGGAGCAAGCACTGTTGGCCTTTCCCGGAATGTTTCACCTTTTCTTTCTATCGGGGGAAAAATCGTCATAATTCTTACAATGTTTATTGGCAGAGTTGGCTTCCTCAATTTCTTCTCTGCATTTATTAAACCACGCCCAGAACCTAAATATCATTATCCAAAGGAAGAAATCCTTGTTGGATAAAAAAATTTCTATTTTTTAAAAATTTTTTTTCAATTTTTTTAAAAAAAGTGTAACAAATCGCCTTTTTTTTTGTCTTATAGTAAAGTAGAAATTACATTTTTAAAAAGTGCATTTTTCCAAAATAGAAGACAAATAAATATGAGTAAAATATGAATATAGTAAAGAAATATTTAAAATATTTGTGCTACAGAAAGTTTTCTAAACAAAATTTATCATTAAATACAATATATTTTCATTTAAATTTGTAATTTTATATTTTTATTGAAATAGGAAAAAGGAAAAAACAATTTAATTAAATTATTAAGCTACAAAATATCGATATGTTCCAACAATCAGAAATAAATCAAGAAGCAAAAAACTCAACTGTAGAATACCATAAAAATGGCTCTCAACAGGAGCTTAAATCTAATGCATTTACAATGAAAATAAAATTTTGGTTCCTATTCATTCGGTTGAAGATAATTAAGCTTCTAAAAGATATATTGAATTATATGCCAGGTAGGAAGCATTTCTTTTTTAAATATAGCTTTCTATTTGAACCACCACAATTAGCCTATCTTGGAAGTTGCATCTATGAAACTAAAGATGTTGAAGGCTCAATAATAGAAATCGGTTGTGCTGAAGGTATGACAACCGTATTTTTAAAAAAATATATGAATTTCTACGATATCCATAAAGAATATGTTTGCATTGATACCTTTTCAGGCTTCACAAAAACTGATATAAATTATGAAGCACAAAAGCGGAAAAAAGATAAAGATGCCCTAAAAATAATGTTTAGTGTCAATCGAAAAGGTTGGGTCGATCGCACATTAAGAATGAATGGTATTAATGATGTAAAAACTTACATCGGCGATATTAATATTTTGGACTTAAAGGATATTAATGTGGATAAAATTAGCTTTGCACTGGTCGATTTGGATCTATACTTGCCCGTCTTATCAGCATTAGAAAAATTCTATCCTCTGCTTGAAGAGGGGGGAATGATAATTGTAGATGATTGCACACCCCACGAATACTTTGATGGTGCAAACCAAGCATATAAAGAATTTTGTGCCAAATATTCAATTCCCGAAAATATTGTCCAAGAAAGATTGGGCATTATTCGAAAATAATAATCTCTTACGGCTCATTTCTCTCCATCTCTTTTTTAATATCAATAATAAATAATTCATTTCTTTTCAAAAGAAAAATAGAATAATTACTATTTTTTTTATTCTGTATTAATTATTTAAAAAAAAAATTTTTACAATAATATATTACTATTTGTATAAAGTTTATTAAATTAAATTTAATTTTATGACATAATTTTTTAAAAGGTAAAATTATGAAAAAAATATTCTATGCTGTTGCTATTTACTTTATTATATTGATTTCAAATAAAGTGTTTGCACAGTGGGAACCAATGAATAATGGTATTGATTCAACATCTCCTGGCATGTATATAGGTTCCTTTGTGGTTTCTGGAAATAGAATTTTTGTTGGAACTTTTTGCGATATATATTATTCCTTAAACTATGGTGAAACTTGGGAATCCCTGAAGGTCCCATTAAAAGATTCCTTAATATCGCAAATTACTGTTTCATTAGCAGTTAATGGTAATACTATTGTTGCAGGTTTTCCGAGCGAAGGTGTTTACATATCTACTGATTATGGTAATAATTGGGCATTAAAAAGAACATTATCAGGGGATATGCAAGTAACATCTGTTTTTATTAATAAAGATACTATCTTTGTTGGAACCGATAAGGGTATATATATATCTCCGGATATTGGCAGTTTTTGGATAGACAGGACCGATAGCCTATTACCGCGCTGTGTATATGCTTTTGCTAAATATAAAAGCAGCATACTAACAGCTGGTTGCGGAGTATGTCTTACCACAAATAATGGGATATCTTGGTCAATTAAAAGCAATGGATTAGATAACGCGGTTATAAGGACTATAGTTGTAAATGGAGACAATTTACTTGTAGGTAATGATAATGGTAATGTGTTTCTATCTACTAATACGGGTGAAACTTGGAGCAACAAAAGTTATGGTTTACCGGGTATAGATATAACTTCATTAGCTATTAAGGGGGATACCATTTTAGCTACACCCTCTTTGGATGGTGTTTATTTATCTACTAATAATGGTGATAGTTGGACGTCGAAAAACGTTGGTTATCCTTTTCCCGCACTTGCAAATTCATTATTAATTTACAATGATTTTGTTTTTGTAGGCACTAGCCATGGTATCTACCGTGCGAAACTCAGCGATTTAACCACCGATGTCAAGGATACGCCTGCTTCCAGCAACCCCATCTCCCTTTTCCCCAATCCCCCAACGGATAATCTAAATATAAATTTATCAGATGATGCTCAATTTATTGAATCTATTGAGATATATGATCAATTAGGAAGGTTGAATATCTACAAATCCTATGAGCTGTCAGAAAGCTCGGGCAGCCGTTCCATTTCTGTCGGCGCTCTGCCCCCATCGGTATATTTTGTAAAAATAACAACTCAAAATTCAATTATTTATAAAAAATTTATAAAAATGTGAGAGATGGAAAAAATGAAAAAGATTGTTTTATTTTTATTATTAACATTAACGGTGCAATATTCTTATTCACAATGGGAACAGGTATATAGCGGAATTAGTTATGGATATATTACATCATTTGCTTCAGATGGAACAAAAATAGTTGCAGGAACAACTGAAAGCGGTATGCTTTTATCAAAGGATTATGGTGGGAGTTTTAATAAGATTTTAAGCGAAATATTAGTATCTGGACACGAAATTCGAACAGTATGGTCAGTAGCTATTAGCGGCGATAGTGTTTTTGCAGGTACAAACTTAGGAAGTGCAGGATTATTTTTATCAACTAATTTAGGAGAAACTTGGCAAACCAAAAACATAGGATTGATGAAAGATTATTCCCTGTATGTGATAGGTGTAAAAGATGACCACATTTTTGTGGGAACTGGTTCCTGCGGTTTCTATGTTTCAACTGATAGAGGCGAATTATGGAAAGCAAAAAATATAAAAGTGCCAGGACAAACTTATTCTCCGTGTATTCTTTCAATGTCTATCAATAACAACGACATTGCTTTAGGTA
>DAOTPH010000179.1:0-3948 GCA_035451765.1 Bacteroidota bacterium
CATATATTTTCCCAATTCTGTTCGGGTTTATTTCTGCTGCATCAATAAAATTGCAGATGAATTTTTTTATGAAAATTTATTTTCCTCATAGACGCAATCGTACTTATAATGATCTTAAAAAGATTGCAAATGAAGTGGTACGTGAAAAAAAGAAATTGCATTCCATCAATGATTTATCTGAGACAAATCCTGTATCCTCTGATGATTTTGAAGATGAAAATCATTTGAAGATCTCTGAAAATTCAGAAGAGAATGAAGAAATATTGAATGCTATTTTAGATAAAATTAACAAAGAAGGTTTCAATTCTCTTACTGCGGAAGAGAAATCATTTCTTGAAGAATTTTCAAAAATTCTCTAGTATCTATATTTATTTCACAATTTCAAGGCAGTGCAATTGTTCCAAGAATTGTTGGGCGGCTTGCTCCTGTTGAATTAGGCACATTCCCAGGTTTATTATTTAACCTCAAATAGCCAAGATATCCAAAAGCAATTGCTTCCTTAAAATCTGATGGAATACCGTAATCTTCAATATTATTAAATTGAGCATTTGGGAATTTATTATGTAATAATTCCATTAAAAACATATTGTTTCTGCCTCCTCCTGATACGATAATTGTTGCTTTTGGATTTGCGAATTGAATTATATTTTTTGCAATTGCCAATGCAGTGAATTCTGTGAATGTCCGAAGGATATCTTCTTTTTCAATTTGCTGAGGAATTAAAGCAAGCGCTGATTCAATATAATGTTTATTATATTTCTCTCTGCCTGTGGATTTTGGTGGCAGTTTATCAATAAAATCATCATTTAATAAAATATCAAGCAATTGCTGATTTATATTGCCGCGTCTTGCAATTTTGCCGTCTTTATCAAATGCAATGCCAAAATAATTAGAGGCAATTTCATCAATTAGTATATTGCCCGGTCCGCAATCAAATGCAAGAATTTGGGATATATCGCTATTTTTTGGTAAATACGTAATATTCGAAATCCCTCCAATATTAAGCAAAATTCTTTCTTCGTTATTATTATGAAAAAAATCATAATCAAATATTGTAACAAGTGGGGCACCTTGTCCGCCAAGAGCAATGTCGCCCGAACGAAAATCGCCCACAACGGGTTTGCCCGTTAATTTTGCAAGTGTGGAGATATTCCCAGCTTGCAATGTAGAGGAGATTTGCTTATCCAGAAATGGTGAATTATATGGATTATGCCACAATGTCTGGCCGTGCATTGATATGCAATCAATAGAGTTTGGATTAATTGAATATAACTCAATGAACTGGCGATATTTATCATTTAATAAATATGATAAATAAAAATTAAATTGGGAAAATTCTTTTATTGGCAACCTTTCAGAAATGATTTCACGAATTTTATTTTTTAATGCTTCAGAATATTCAAAAAAATGTGTTGCTATAATTGAAAAAGTTGGTTTGCCTACTTGCTCCTGGAAATTAACTAATGCATAATCCATTCCGTCAAGCGATGTGCCTGTCATTATTCCAAGTATATTCATAGTTGCAAATATTATTCTTTAAATCCAATTTGCAAAAAATTCAACAAATTGCCAATACTATATTGATTGATTGCATTAGAAATAATACTGGAATTTTTATAATTATCGTTAATATATTCAAGCATACCTTGCTGTTGCCAGATATAATTTTGTGGAATATCGCTAAATCGTCGGCTAAGCTTACCATATTTATTGAGTGCGGGTGTTGACCAATACCAGACAAGCAAATTCACTCGATAATCTTCATTTGCAATTGTAAGAGCAAGTGGTAAAACGCAATTTAAAATAATTTCACGACGCATTGCAGCACCTTCGTTTGCTATTTTTGTTTTTAGCATTTGCATCATTGCATCGGGAATTGAAACAGGAAAAACTTGCGATAAATCCTCAAGAAATCTGTAAATGTATGATTTAGAAATTGCGTCAATAATTGATTGTAAATCATCGCTATCATAAACAGGGCGCCGCCTTCTAGATTTGTATTTATTAATGAATTCTTGAACAAGAAAAACCAGAGCGTCCAGCAACCCATAATTATTGAGTGCTTTTTGTGCGTCAGCAGTTTTCCGCAGAATTCTTATTAATGCATAATTCTGCAATTCTTCAAGCGAAAATAAATCTGTGGAAGAATCTTTCTTGCTTGCCAAATCATTTAGAATAACGAGCAATTCCTCTTCATTTAAAATCAATGTGTTAAAAGGCAAATCGGGGCGATTATTTTCTTCAAGGACAATATGCAAAATAACATTATTATAATTATTATCAGCTGAATGATTATGAGCATCCCAATCGATTGAATTTTTATGGAATTCCGCATCGCCAATTATGATTTTTCCTCGAATTAATAAAGCAATTTCTAAGAAATCGGGGCCCTCAGCTGAATTAAGTTTCCCAGGCGACAGAATTTGAATGGGTTCATTATTTTTCGTAAAGAAAATTTTAGAAGGGTCAGATAAATAAATATGAACCGCTTTTTGCAAATCTGTTTCAAATAATCTAAAATTAATCATTCATTTATTATTTTTGTTTTTTTCTAAAATTTAATTTAATGAAAGTAAACATTTCAAGAATCAATTTGTTCATTTTATTATTTCCTTTCTTTATAAATTTTGCTTATTCACAAATTGATTCAGCCACTCAATATCAAATCAATTATCAGGCAAATAAATATAAATATATGCTCGAAACAATTTATCAAAATTACATAGATTCTGTCAATATTGAGAAAATTTCTGATAATGCTTTTAAAAAACTTCTTAATTCATTAGACCCGCAATCTGTATATTATTCCAAAGAAGAATACGAAGTTTTGCAATCGCAAAACAAAGGGGAAGGCGAAGGGATTGGCATTGATATTGTGCCTTTGCATGATACTCTGACAATTATATATATTGCAAAAAACTCACCTGCGGATTCTGTGGGGCTTAAACCAGGCGACAAGATCCTTTTTATAGATGGTAAATCAACAATTGGAATGGCAGCAAATGATGCAAATAGTTTAATAAAAGGCGATGTAGGAAGCATTGTATCACTTATTATCAAACGCGACCCAAGTTCATCGATGCTAAATGAATATAAAATTGTGCGTGGTGAATATAATATCCCAAGTATTTCAGCAGCATTTTTATTTAAAAATACAGATATAGCATATATATTGCTTAATAGGTTCTCCCAAAAAAGCGATTCTGAATTTTCGTATGCATTGAAAACATTAGCAAAAAATGGTATGAAACGATTAATAATTGATTTACGAGGCAATCCTGGGGGATATTTAGACCAAGTAATAGAGATGCTTGGAAATTTTTTGCCCGATAAAATGAAACTCCTTGAAATGCGAGGCCGCAATAGTAAATTTGACACAACATATTATACCCATCGTAATGGAAAATATCAAGATCTTGAGCTTTGTGTATTAATCGACCGAAATTCTGCATCGGCAAGCGAAATATTTGCAGGTGTTTTGCAGGATTATGATAAAGCATTGATAATTGGTGAGCGCTCTTTTGGGAAAGGAACAATGCAACGAATTTGGAAAATCAATGATGGCAGTGGTTTCCGTATTACCCTTGCAGAATACAAAACACCATCAGGCAGAAGCATCCAAAAGCAAATTGACGCAGAGGGAAATCCAATAATTGATCCTGCTTTGAATTTGCAAATTGGGGAAGAACGAACTAAAAATTTAGAGGATATTATTAAAGCGATGGGTGGAAAGACCCAATTACCTGTCTTTAAAACGCAAAGCGGACGCACAATTATTGGTGGTGGTGGTGTCTTTCCCGATATTTTTGCAAAAAATGATACACTCACTTTGCTTACCCGCGTTTCTATACAAAAAGGAATTTTCCTCGAATATGTGTATTTATATCTGAATAAAGAGAAGGGAAATATATTAAAGAAATATAAAGATGATTTCCGCAAGTTCTGTGA
>DAOTPH010000180.1:0-3931 GCA_035451765.1 Bacteroidota bacterium
ATTTGTTTATTATATTTTTCTGGTGTTTGCAACACACCCGTATAATGAAACACCCTTTTTCGCTTATCAGAGCGGAACATCGCAACAGAGGGCTCCAGCCCTCTGCAGGACATCCCCCTGCCCCCTTTGATAAGGGGGAATATTTACGTGTTTTCCTAAAAAATAGGTAATTTTGAAATTTTTAGAAATTAAAAAATTAAATCAAATGCAATTCATTTCTAATACCGTTCAGGTTCATATAATTTCGTATAATCCTGAGATGAGGGATTATAAGCATTTGCTTTTGAAGCGCTCAGTTGAGGACAAAATTTACCCGAATTTATGGCAAGCTATTACAGGTGAAGTGATAGGTAACGAAACGCCTCTCGAATGTGCGATTCGCGAAACGATGGAGGAAATCCATTTGCAACCGATTAATAAATGGGTGGTACCCGTTGTAGGCACATTCTATAATTATAGAGAAAATTCTATTAATTTTGTACCAATTTTTGCTTTTGAAGTAAAATTTAATGATGAAGTAAAGCTATCAAATGAGCATAGTGAGTATAAGTGGCTGGATTACAATGTTGCACTCGATTATTTAAAACTTCCATCACATCAAGAGGGACTTATAGCATTGAATAAATATATATTAACATCTGATGATAAACTGACTTTTGCTATTTAGATAATTATATTTTATTTCTATATTAATTCGTTTTTATATTAATGAGCGACAAAAATAACGTTATAGCTGTAGTCGTGACTTATAACCGATTGGAACTGCTTCAAAAAGTGATTGATGCTTTAAGAAATCAAACTTACAAAATTGATTCCATCGTTGTTATCAATAATTCATCGACGGACGGAACAGAGGAATGGTTGAAATCCCAAAAGGATTTGAAATACATTACTCAGGATAATGTGGGTGGTGCAGGTGGCTTCAATAGGGGATTGAAATACGGATATGAGAAAGGTTTTGAGTGGATATGGTTTATGGATGATGATGTGGTACCTCGCTCAAATTGTTTGGAAGAGTTAATGAAATATGCAGATGAAAAGGCAATTCTATCACCCTTGAGATATACACCCGATGGCAAACCCTTTTTTAATGAATGTGTAAAGTTTAATTTTTCTAATCCTTTCAAAACTTTATGGGCAAGATTAATTACAAGAGAAGATATTGCCCAAGACTTTATTGATATTGATGGAATGACATTTGAAGGAATTTTAATTAATAGAGCCTTAATTGATGCAATTGGATTGCCTGTAAAAGAGTATTTCCTTTATGGTGACGATAGCGATTATTTTATAAAAGCTAAAAAAGCTGGATTTAGGATTGGGGTTGTTCCAAGTGCAAAAAGCGATCGGGTATTGCCTGAAAATTCTATCAAACAATGGAATTCTCCCCGGCGATATTATATGGTGAGGAATATTATTATTCTTGATAGATTATATGGAAATTTTTGGGTACGGAATTTTCGTCCAATACTTTACTTTGTGAAATGGTTTTTCTCAAAAATTGACCCAAAATTAATGAAAATTACATTTAAAGGATTTATCGATGGATGGAAATGCCCTGAGGAATTTAGAAAGAATGGAAAAGAATTTAGATAATATAGGTACCTCAAATTCAAAGGTTTATATATATAATTTTGGATGCAAAGTAAATTATTCAGAATCTTCACGAATTGCTGCTGAATTTGAAAAGTTAGGTATTCCTTGCGTTCAAAATGTTGAGGATGCTGATATTGTTGTAATCAATACCTGTACTGTTACACAAAAAGCAGAAGCAGATGCCCGCAAAGCAATACGGCATTCATTAAATTTAGACCCGAACAAATTTATTGTGGTCACAGGATGCGCTGCTGAAATAAATCCGCATCAATTCGCAAATATATCAGGTGTTGATTTAGTTCTGGGAAATAAAGAGAAATTTAATATTTCTAATCTTATTAAAGTGAATAAAAAATTAACAAGCCCACAAATCGACTTCGAAGAAAATAAGAATTTGAAATTTGAATATTCATTCAGCAGTGAAAATGATTGGCGGACGCGAGCTGTGCTAAAACTTCAAGATGGTTGCGAATATAATTGTTCATATTGCGTTATTCCTCAAGCACGCGGTGGATTTCGCTCAATGCCTTTTGACGATATTATTCCAACGATACATAAATTAGAAGAATCGGGTTATTCAGAAATTGTGCTTGTCGGTGTGAATTTATCTGAATATCATTCGGAAGGCAAGAATTTTACAGATGTTTTAAAATTAATATCAGAAAATGATTTGAATTCTCGGATTAGAATTTCTTCAATCGAACCAAATATTTTAAATGAAGAAATTATAAGTATTTTTGCAAATTCAGAAAATATATGTCCCCATTTTCATATACCGTTGCAGAGTGGTTCAGAAAAGATATTACGGTTAATGAGAAGACGATATAATAAGCAGCAATTTGAGGAGAAAATTTTAGAAATTAATAAATATTTACCGAATGCTGCAATTGGATTGGATGTAATAACGGGATTTCCTGGCGAGGGAGACGGGGAATTTTCAGAAACGCAAGCATTTTTGAATAATTTGCCATTGACATATCTCCACGTATTCAGTTATTCGGAGCGTCCAAATACGCAAGCATTGAAATTGCCAAATAAAGTTCCTGAAATTGTAAAAAAACAGCGTACGAATATATTACGACAATTTTCAAAAAATAAATCAATTGAATTCTATAATTCTCAACTCAATCAAGTGCGGGATGTTCTATTTGAATATCGAGATAAGGGCGGTATGTGGTTTGGGCATAGTGATAATTATATTCCCGTCATAGCCAAATCTGAAAAAAATCTCCATAATAGAATAATGAAGGTAAAATTGTGCAATATTCAGAAAGGTAGAGTAATTGGAGAAATTGTAGAATAGAAAGCCAACAACATTTTTAACATTATGTGCCTGCACCATCTTGGTGCAGAATTCCCTCTTAATTCAAAGGGGGTAGGGGAATGTCAATCCCGATGATGCAGAGGACTGAAGCACTATGGTGCATCACCTGCATCTGATTTATGCAGAGGGCTGAAGCACTATGGTGCATAGGAACATCCCCCTACCCCCTTTTTTAAGGGGGAATTTGCAACAGGTGGCTTTAGCTACCTGCAATGTTTAGCCACCTGTAAGAATATATTGATAATATTTATTATATATTTCGTAATTTTGAAAAAATAAAAAAGATATTAAGGGAAAAAATATTAATAATATGAAAGATTTGGACTTTTAATATTGTTACTATATTATGGAAGTTTGCAATTACATTGGCAATTTTGTTTTTTGAGAGCGAGAAGAAGATTTCCACTCCCTTATTTTGAAAATATATTAATAAAATATAAAGGATTTATTATGAAAAAATTAATTTATTTATTGATGTTTTTTTCTATATTTACATTTTGCTTTGCAAAAGATTTATGGGTTGAACAAGAAGTAGTGGGTTCATATTTATTTGAAAAGATACAATTTTTGGATTCGCTTGTGGGTTTTGCAAGTGGGCAAACTAATTTATTAAAAACGACAGATGGTGGCAAAACTTGGGAAGAAAAAATTATGGTTGACTTTATGGGTAATGCAATAAATAATGTTGAGATGTTTCCTGATGGTTATGGTTTTATGATGCGGTCTCAGAATATTTATCAAACTTCAACAGATTTTGGAGAAACTTGGACTGATCATCCTGTACCAGGTAACCATATTTATAATATTTTCTATGCTTTAGACCACAATCGTATATGGATAGGAGATATTGCTGCAAGAACTATAATTTATACTAAGAATGGAGGCACTACATGGGATTCATTAAAGTTAGATAATTATAATACGTTCAATTATATATATAAATGTTATTTTTTTAACGATGATAAAGGTTTAATTTTTACAAATTCAGGTGTAATTCTTAAAACAACAAAT
>DAOTPH010000181.1:0-3921 GCA_035451765.1 Bacteroidota bacterium
AAAAAGATTTTGGCAAAATAATGCAAATAGCAATGAAGACGTTTGCAGGCAAAGTTGATGGAAGTAAAGTGCAAGCGATATTAAAAGAATTATTAAATTAATATGAAGGTTATAGAATTAAAAAGCGAGAATGAATTAAAAGAAATTGCATTGCGTGAACTTGAATTTTCGCAAGTGCTTGAAATAATATCCAAATATGCATATTCCGAACTAGGCAAAAATTTAATTCTTAAAAGCGATTTATTTGAAGATATAGCAGCTTTAACAGCTGAGCTTCATTCAACCGAGGAATTCCGTCGTTTGATTTTGCGTGGTGAATACCCGCCACTAGATGGATTGAGCAATGTTTATAACTTCATTTATAAGAGCCAAATTGAAAATGCCGTATTAAATACAAGCGAGATTATTGCAATACTTGATACTTGCCGTGTGTCTCGCTTGGTTCATAGTTTTTTTAAAAGTAAAGAAGATGATTATCCTTTGCTTTTCAATAAATCAAGTGAATTATTTGAAAATAAATTACTTGAAAAACACATAAATGAAACAATTGACGATACAGGAAATGTGCGCGATACAGCATCGCGTGAATTATATCGAATCAGGCAAAGCATAATTGAGAAATCAACTCATTTGCGGAACAGATTAAACCGCATTTTAAAAAAGGTCAGTGAAGATGAATACACACGTGAAGATTTCATAACAATCCGGGACGGGAGATTTGTTATACCAATAAAAGCAGAAAGCAAAAGGCAAATTCCGGGCATAATTCACGGAATATCACAAACAGGCGCCACAGCATTTCTTGAGCCGACAGAGATAATTGAATTGAATAATGAACTTTCTTTGCTCGAAAATGAAGAGAAACGCGAAATTTATCGAATTCTGGCAAATTTAACAGGTGAAATCAGAGATAATTCAAAGGAAATATTGAAATCCCTTGATATACTATCGCATTTCGATGCTCAAATTGCAAAAGCAAAATGGAGTCTTGATTATGGTGGAATTGAGCCAAAAATTGTTGAAGATAATTATGTATATTTAAAAAATATAAAGCATCCATTACTAGCTTTATCAAAAGGTTTGCAGAATGTTGTGCCCTTGAGCATCGAATTCACACAGCAAAAGAGGGGATATTTAATTTCTGGACCAAATGCGGGCGGAAAAACCGTTGCATTGAAGACAATTGGAATCAATCTTGCATTGGCGATGAGTGGAATATTTCCACTTGGGGAATGCACAACCAATTTGCGTAAGATATATACAGCAATCGGAGATAATCAATCTATACAAAATGATTTAAGCACATTTAGCGCTCAAATAACACGTATTCGTGATATTATTTCAAATTCTTTTGCAGATAGCCTTATACTGATTGATGAAATATGTTCAGGTACCGACCCAGCGGAGGGTTCTGCATTGGCAAGCGGAATTCTTGAAACATTTGTCGAAATGAATGTCTTTTTTTTGGCAACAACGCACCAATCTACGCTTAAAACCTTTGCGCTAAGCGTTCCCGAAATTGAAAATGCATCGCTTGAATTTGATGAGAAGCATTTCCGACCAACTTATCGCTTCCAGGTTGGTGTTCCTGGAAACAGCTTTGCATTTTATTTATCGAAAAATCTAGGATTGCAGGATATTGTTTTGCGTCGTGCAAGAAAATATCTTGATACTGACCATACAGAAGTTGAAAAAGCAATAAAGTTATTGCAATTTTATCAGCAAAAAGCATTACAAACATTGAACGAAGCCCAAACTGAACGCAATAAAGCCAAAAAAACTTATGAAGAATATAATCAAAAGTACCAAAGCTTTAAGCAACAACGAGCAAATTTAATGAAAGAAGCAAGGGAAGAAGCAACACGCGTATTGGAAAGTGCAAATGCTACAATTGAGCATACAATCCAGCAAGTTCGCGAAGAAAAGAAATCTATTTCGCAAATTAAAAGAGAGTTTGCCGAAGAAAAAAAGAAAATTATTGAGCCACCAATTGAAAATGAAGTAGTTGAGGAAATTTTGCCACAAATTGAGATATTAGATGAGCAAAATCAAAAAGATCTTAAATTGGAAGTTGGCGGTTTTGCTCGATATTCTGAAAATAATGAAGTGGGTGAAATATTGGAAATTGATAATAATAAAGGACTTGCAACGGTAGATTTCCACGGTGTAAAATTCAAATTAAAAACTAAATTACTGACACCTGTCAGCAAAAAGTATGTCGAGGAACAGTATATTCATTCATCAGGTTATACAAAGAATATAAAATTTGATGCACCATCGAGAATTGATATACACGGAATGAGGGTTGATGCAGCATTGCCAGCTATTGATAAATTTATATCAGATGCGATATTAGGAAATATAGACCGGATTGTTATAGTTCACGGCAAAGGCTCGGGCGCATTGAAGCAAGCTGTTCACGAATTTTTGCGATCCCATCAATCAATTAAATCATTTCACGAAGGTGATTTATTGGAAGGTGGTGCAGGAGTGACAATTGTAGAATTATAATAATTTAAAATATTTATTAAATAAAAAAGGCAGTATTCAAATTTAATACTGCCTTTTATTTTTATCATTATAATTTGATTACCAAATCTTTACACGGTTTTCAGGAGCGCGATATAATTTATTTTCGGGTTTCACATTAAATGCATCATAGAAAATATCAAGATTTGATAAAACTACATTTACTCTAGCATCTCCTGGTGAGTGGACGTCATCTTTTAAGCGTTTTTTAAGTTCTTCATCACGAATATTTTGACGCCAAACCTGTGCCCAGGAAAGCAAATAACGTTGAGTTGAAGTAAAGCCGTCTATTTTATCTTTAGGTGGATTTTGCTTCCATGCTCTTTGCAAAGCATCGTAAGAAATTGTTATCCCACCAAGATCTGCAATATTTTCACCAAGGGTAAGAGCGCCATTGATATGGAATGTATCGAGTTCCACATAGTTATTATATTCGTCAATAAGAGCTTTGGTTTTTGCAGTGAATTTCTCTGCATCTTCTTTGGTCCACCATTCGGAAAGATTGCCATTTTTATCATATTGCCGGCCCTGGTCATCAAATCCGTGAGTCATTTCATGGCCAATCACTCCACCAATTCCACCATAATTTACAGCATCATCGGCATCTTTGCTGAAAAATGGAGGTTGAAGAATTCCCGCAGGAAATACAATTTCGTTCATATTTGGACTGTAATATGCATTGACAGTTTGAGGAGTCATTCCCCATTCTGTTCTATCAGGAGCTTTGCCAATTTTCGAAAGTGTATATTCCATATCGAATTTATTTGCATTTAATATATTTTGAATATAGTTATCACGTGTGATTTCCAATTTTGAAAAATCTCTCCATTTATCGGGATAACCAACTTTGACATTCATTGCAGCAAGTTTTTCGATTGCTTTTTGTTTTGTAGAATCGCTCATCCAATCAAGCTTTTGAATTCGATCGTGGAAAGCAGCCTTCAAATTGCCGACTAATACAATCATTTTCTGCTTTGCTTCAGGTGGAAAATATTGCTTTACATAAAGCTGCCCCAATGCCTCTCCCATTTCACCATTTATCAATCCAAGGACGCGTTTCCAACGTGGCAAAAGTTTTTTACTCCCTGAGAATGTTTTTCCATAAAATTCAAAATGCTGATTGACATATTCATCACTTAAATATGGTGAAAGGGAATTCATAACATTCCATTTCAAATATTCCTTCCACGTATCAAGTGGTTGGTCTTTTAACATTTTATTGAACGCTTTGAAAAATTCGGGTTGTGCGACATTAATATCTCCTGGATTTGGCAAGCCAACGGTTGCAAAATACTTTGTCCAATCGAAATTGGGCGTTAGCTTTTGTAAATCAGCAAGGCTCATTTTGTGATAAACATTTTGAGGATTTCTTTGCTCAAGCAATGTCATTGA
>DAOTPH010000182.1:0-3843 GCA_035451765.1 Bacteroidota bacterium
GCGGACTTAATGGCAGCATTCCTGATAGTTTTGTGAAAATGCAAATTTTGTTCCCCCAAAATATTTGCGGGATTTAGGATTGAATTCGGGAAATATATATTCAATTACTTTTAATGCGTTATCGAAGGGATTAAAATTAAATAATTTTACTATAAGGCTAAAAAATACTACAAAAACAACTTTGGAAGGATTTGATAATTATGGGCTTGAGACTTACTATTCGCATAATATTATATCTGATGAATCAGGAACAAATAATATAGTGCTCGATACTCCATTCCGTTGGAACAAATTCCAAAGCTTATTGCTGGAATTGAGTTACGAAAAACCATCAAGCGATCTATTGATAATTTCAGGGAATATTAATCAAACCACATTACCGAGTTGGTATTCATCTAATGTCAGTACATATCTTTCCTTTGATGGGGTTTCTGACCAATTATATGTTAATAATATTACAGAATTAAGCGAAACTGACAAATTTACAATTGAAGGATATGTTCGCTCTGATAATTGGCAATCAGGGACTGCAATATTTTCGGTTCCAAACTCAATTTCGCTTGAGCTTGGCGATAATCCAGGAGAATTCCGATGCTATGTTATGAATCCTGATAATACTTTTTCCCTAGCAAAAAGTACAGCAACTATTGGTAATTGGTTTCATTTTGCTTTTGTTTATGATGGGAAACAAGCTAATTATATTGATAGAATAAAGCTTTATATAAATGGAGCACTTGCAACTATGGATAATTATGGCCGTATTCCCGAAAAAACTGCTTTAAGCAATTCTCCATTCTACATTTCACCAATAAATAAGAACCATATTTTCTCCGGTGCAATTGATGAATTTCGTATATGGGGAGTCGCCCTTGATGAACAAACAATTAACGATTGGCTTGGGCAGCCATTAAATAATACACATCCACATTATGCATCTCTCGTCGCTTATTATCCAATGAATGAGAATGCAGGAGCAATAGCAATCGATAATGGTCCCTATGGATATAATGCTAAATTTATAGGAGTTCCCGAATGGAAACATACGTTGCCATCTGAGATATATTTTGGTGCTGTTCCATCTGAATTTTATCCACAAATTAAATTATTGCAAGGAGATATAGCAATACAGCAGGATATAAAAATTGATTCAGCAATTGTTCCTGCTCCAAATATTTCAATTGTAAAATGGAAAGTTGCTAATCATATTCCTGTTATTGATTCTATTATTTATGCTTATCAACCTGGCTATTATTATACTTACGATACAGCTGGAGTGAAAATTGATTCGACATATTATAAGTATACTGATTATATTTTGAATCCCATAATTGATGGATTCTATTATTCTGCACCATTTCAGGTCACACATCCTTATGAAATTGGCAGATTTATAACTCCTTATGGAATTGGTCTCGATTTAGGACCGAATGGATTTACATGGGTTTATGATGTCACAGATTATGAACCATTGTTGCATGATACTGTACAACTTTCAGCTGGTAATTTGCAAGAACTTATTGATATGAAATTTTTATTTATCAAAGGCACTCCACCGCGGAATGTAAAGAATATTTATCAAATCTGGGGTCCTATGGATTCCTATTTATATAAAGACTTATCAAATGATACTAAATTAAGTCGAACTTTAGTAACAACTATGGCAAATAATCAAAGTCAATTCAAAGTTAAAACTCGCATCACAGGGCACGGCCATAATAGCAATGATGGAAATTATCCGCATTGTTGCGAGTGGAAAGATAATATACATTATCTTTATGTCGAAGATTTATTAGCTGAAAATTGGCATATTTTCCAATATAATGACTGCGCACTCAATCCTGTATTTCCACAAGGTGGTACCTGGCCTGGTGCAAGAGAAGGTTGGTGCCCTGGCGATGTTGTAAAGGATAATGATTTTGAAATAACTGATAAGATTAAAAATTATCTTCCTTCTTCGAGTGATTTTACTAAATTTGACATACCTCTTGATTATGATATAACAAAAGTTCCAACAAACAATCAAGGTATGGGCAATGGCAATTATGTTATGAATTTTGATTTAATTCAATATGGACCAAACAATTTCAATAATGATATTGAAATCTATGATGTAATTTCGCCAAATTCATTTGATTATTATTCCCGAATAAATCCAATATGCACAGACCCCAAAATTGTTATAAGAAATAATACAGATAAACCACTGACATCGCTCGATTTTACATATTACGTTAAAGGTGGCGTGCATCAGAATTATCATTGGACAGGCTCAATCCCAGCTCAGCAAAAAGCAGAGGTTGTTTTACCCGTCCCAAATAGTGATTTCTGGCTTGGTGATGGCACAAATACTTTTCATATTGAAGCAAATAATCCAAATGGCTCGGCTGATGATTATCCTGATAATAACGTTTCTGAAAATCATTTCAATATGCCCGATTTATATACAAATAAAGTAGTATTACATTTTAAAACAAATTTGCGACCCGGAGATTTCAGCTTAATATTAAAAGACCTTGCAGGTAATATTATTTTATCTTTATCCAATCTTCAAGCAAATACTTTATATCGTAAGGAATTGAATTTATCGCAAGGTTGCTACACACTTGAAGTAACTGATGTCAATAATTATGGATTATCATACTGGGCTTTCCCCGACCAAGGCGATGGCTATTTGAAGCTTACTGATGAAAATGATGTAGCATTGAAAGTATTCAATCCCGATTTTGGCCACGGCGTTAATTATTCATTTTATTTTGGGAGTTATAGCCTAGTGCAGGAACCAAATTTGGATGGCTCAATTTATATTTATCCAAATCCTGCAAATACTTTGCTAAATATTAGCGTTAATAATTTATCAAATAAAATACAATTGCGAGTAATTGATTTGAATGGTAAAGTTATTATTGCAAAATCAGATAATATGCAACCTGGCTCACTTTATCAGTTAAATATTGCGAGATTGCAAGCAGGTGTTTATATTCTTGAAATTATTAATGGGAAAGAAATATATCATAAGAAATTTGTAAAACAATAAAAAAATAAATATTTCAAAAATTATTTGAAATATTTATTTAAAAAGAAAAGCAATAACTGAAATTTTTATTCTCTTACGGATGAGAGCTTGTTGCAATATTAGTATGGATTTATAACGCTTTCCCAGGTAATATTGCAACCCGCCCGTTTAAACATAACCGATACGCTACAATATTTCTCTGCGGACAATGAAATAGCGGACTCTAAGTCATCTTTTGTAGTATCAGGACTTGTAAGTATATATTTTAAATGAGCTTTTGTAAATACTTTTGGATGTGTGTCAGCACGTTCCGCTTCGATTTCAATTTTCATTGAAGAAATCTTTTTATGTTTTTTGCGAAGAATTGAAATTACATCCATAAATGAACAAGCTCCGAGTGCTTGAAGCATTGTTGACATTGGAGATGGAGCAGTACCTCCTCCATCTTCAGCAACCGTGTCAAAATATGTTAAATGACCTTCTTCGTCGCGACCAGCTAGGCGCATATCATGAATAAGTTCTACTTCTACCTTCATAGCAACACCTTTAATTAAATAGTTAAAAATACAAAAATATAAAGTATTATTATAATTAAAAAAATAATTTTTAATTTTCTTAGCCCCTTTTAATGATTTATCCCTTCTAGCCTTGGTCTCTGCTCCCCCCCTTTACATCTTTACAAATTTCTTTATTATTGACCAATTCCCTGGAAATATAAATTTCGCTACGTATACTCCCGATTGCAAATTTGATACATCAAATTGATTTACATTGAAACGTCCCACAGAGCATTCCCGTCCAAGCATATCATATACCTTGACTTCGCTAAT
>DAOTPH010000183.1:0-3771 GCA_035451765.1 Bacteroidota bacterium
ATTTGCTTTTCGCAGGGTTTTTTTAAATGTGTAATTGTATCGCCTACTTTGGTATCTTTGATATTACGTATTGATGCTGTTATATATCCTACATTTCCCGCAGATAGTTCACCTGTTCTTTGTCTTTTTAATTTTAATATACCGACTTCTTCAACTTCATAAGATTGACCTGTCGCCATAAAGAGTATCTTATCTCCTTCCTTAATCGTACCGTCAAATACCCTAATATTGACAATTACACCTTTATAATCATCAAAAATTGAATCATAAATTAATGCCCTTAAGGGTGCATCAGGATCTCCTTTTGGTGGTGGAATGCGATTGACTATTGCTTCCAAAATTTCATCAATACCTATCCCTTGTTTTGCAGAAGCATAAAGAATATCATCTTCCTTACAACCAAGCAAATCAATTATTTCCTGCTTAACTTTTTCGATATTTGTTTGGGCACTTGGTAAATCTATTTTATTTATTACGGGTATAATTTCAAGATTATGGTCCAATGCTAAGTAGAGATTACTAATTGTCTGAGCTTCAACTCCCTGAGTTGCATCAACCACTAAGATTGCTCCCTCACATGCTGCAAGCGACCGTGATACTTCATAAGTAAAATCTACATGTCCAGGAGTATCGATTAAATTTAAGGTATATTGATTCCCATCATTTGCAGTGTATTCCATTTGAATTGCGTGAAGTTTAATCGTAATACCACGCTCCTGCTCCAACGGATTATTGTCAAGAATTTGATTGTAAATCATTTCTCTTTGCGTGATAGTGTTGGTTTTTTCCAACATTCTATCAGCCAAAGTAGACTTACCGTGGTCGATATGGGCTATAATTCCGAAGTTTCGTATGTTTTGCATTTAAAAAAATATAGAATTACAAAATTACTATTAATTTGAATATTTCTTAATGTGTATTATAATTTATGTCTTTAAATCCTTAAAAGATTTTAATTATTAGACGTAATTCTACTGTTGTTATTCTTAAAATAAAAATGTTAAGTTCTAGCTTCTTGTTTAAAATTCCATAATTACTTTATTTCATTAAAATTGTTTAATTTTGAGTTTATGAAAAATGCAAGCGAGAGAAACGCAATACTTAATCCACAGCCAACACTTGCAGAAAAGCAAGATGAATCGCAAATCAGACCATCATCCTTTGATGAATTCATTGGACAAAAGAAAATTGTTGATAATTTGCTTGTTTTTATCAAAGCTGCTCGATTGCGTCAGGAATCTCTCGATCATTTATTATTTACAGGTCCTCCTGGCCTTGGAAAAACTACCTTAAGCCTTATTATTGCAAAGGAAATGGGTGTAAATATTAAAATCACGTCTGGACCTGTTTTAGAAAAGCCAGGAGATCTTGCAGGTATTTTAACGAACTTAAATGAAGGCGATGTGGTATTTATTGATGAGATACATCGCTTGCACCCTGTTATTGAGGAATTCCTTTATTCTGCAATGGAAGATTATCGTCTTGATATAATGATTGAAACAGGTCCCAATGCGCGGTCAGTGCAAATTGCTCTTCCACATTTCACAATGATAGGCGCTACAACACGTGCGGGGCTTCTTACAGCACCTTTGCGTTCGCGTTTTGGTATTATTAATAGGCTGGACTATTATTCAACCAACGAATTAGTTCAAATTATTACTCGTTCAGGCAAAATATTGAATATCAAAATAGACGAAGATGCTAAATATGAAATAGCGGCACGCTCACGAGGAACTCCACGAATTGCTAACCGTCTTTTGCGCCGGACACGCGATTTTGCACAAGTCAAAGGAGATGGAATTATTACACTTGATATTGCAAAATACGCTCTTGAAGCGTTGGAAGTTGATGAGCGTGGCCTTGATGAAATGGATAAAAAAATATTAAGAACAATAATTGAAAAATTCAATGGCGGCCCCGTTGGAGTAAATTCTATTGCAATTGCATTAAGCGAAGATCCTGGAACTATTGAGGAAGTTTATGAACCTTTTTTAATTCAACAAGGTTTTATTAATCGGACTCCCCGTGGAAGGACTGCAACGGATTTTGCATATACATATCTTGAATATCCTAAACAGGATTTATCTAATTTATTTAATTTCAATGAATAAAATATCAATTAACAACATATTTTCATATAACAAAAATGATATAACTCAAGAAAATGAGTTTTTTGAAAATTTGCTAAAAGAAAAATCATTTAAAATTGAACGAATTATATCAAATGGACAGCAAACCGCCCCTAATATATGGCTTGAAGAAAGTACGAATGAATTTGTCCTACTATTAGAAGGAAATTCTAAATTGAAATTCTATGCTGATAATGACTTATATAATTTGAATAAAGGTGATTGGTTAATTATTCCTAAAAATACAAAGCATAGAGTCGAATTCACTGATAAATTAACATTTTGGCTAACTGTACATTATGAATAATCAAAATGAAATAACTGCAATTGCACATCCGAATATTGCTCTTGCGAAATATTGGGGCAAAAGAAATATATCTCTAAATATTCCCGCAATGGATTCAATTTCTATAACCTTAGATACACTTGAAACAATTACAACTTTGAAATTAGATAAAAAATTAGATAAAGATGAATTTATATTAAATAATAAGAAAAGCTCTGAAGAAGAAAGGTTAAAAATTTCAAAGTTTTTAGATTTATTTAGAAATAAAAGCAAAATAAAATCTTTTGCAAAAGTAATTTCTGAGAATAATTTTCCTACATCAGCTGGCCTTGCCTCCTCTTCATCGGGTTTTGCAGCTCTTGCAACGGCAGCAAATCAGATATATGAAACAAATTTTAATTCAAAGAAATTATCAATAATTGCACGACAAGGAAGCGGTTCAGCTGCAAGATCATTGTTTGGTGGTTATGTCTGGATGCATTCAGGAAAATCGGAGAAAGGTTCAGATAGCTTTGCTGAGCAGATTGTCGATGAACACTATTTTCCATTAACTGTTTTTATTTTAATAACTTCTAAGCAAAAAAAGGAAATTTCATCACGAACTGGAATGCAAACATCAGCTGAAACTTCTCCATTTTATAGCGCTTGGCTTAATTCAACAAAAGACGACATTGAGAGCCTTCATTCTGCAATTATTAATAAAGATTTTGAAACAATGGCAGAAATTTCAATGGAAAGTTGTATAAAAATGCACTCAGTAATGATGACAAGTAAGCCTCCAATGTTCTATTGGAATCGGAATACTTATGCTATTATAGAATTTGTTCGTAAATTGCATTTTTTAAAATATCCAATTTTCTTTACAATAGATGCAGGACCTCAGGTAAAGATAATTACAATTCCCGAGGAAAGTGATAAAATTTTAAAGAAAATCAAAGATTTAAACAATATATTAAAGTTATACGTCGTTAATTTAGGTTCAGGAGCAACTATTCTTGAAAGATAAAATAAACATTTCGATGCGGACACCTGGCAAGCTTATTATTCTTGGGGAATATGCTGTTTTGGAGGGTGGCTATTGTTTAGTAACCGCAACAAATAGATATGCAAATGCTATTTTTAAAAACTCAAAAGATGGTTATTTTGCAATTCAAGCTCCAGCTATTAAGGTTCCGATGCTAAAATTTTTCTTGGATGAAACAGGTAGAATCAAATTTATTGGTAAACCCATAAGAGATGTTATCGAAAAAACAAGTTTCTTTTCAGCTATTTTTGAATATGCAGCAAGGAAATTACTCGATCGTGGAATAAAAATTCCACCACTCGAAATTTTCCTTGATACCTTTGATTTCTTTT
>DAOTPH010000184.1:0-3760 GCA_035451765.1 Bacteroidota bacterium
CCCGCACCCTTGATAAAATTATGTCTTATGGTGAATTGCTTTCAACCACTTTAATGTATTATTATTTACTTAATAATAATTTAAATGTTTTCTTTGTTGATGCACGTGAAATTATTGCTACAGATTCTTCATTTAACAAAGCGAAAGTGGATTTTGAGAAATCTCAAATCAATGTAAATGAAAAGATACTACCTCAGTTTGATGAAGGAATGGATATAGGAATTACTCAGGGATTTATTGGAGCAAATAGCTCAAAACAAACTACTACCCTTGGACGAGGTGGTTCTGATTATACCGCTTCTTTATTTGGAAAATTTCTTAATGCTACAGAAATTCAAATATGGACTGATGTCGATGGAATTCTTACAGCGGACCCCCGACTCATCAAAGAGGTTGGGACGATACCCGTTATGGAATTTAATGAAATGAGATCTCTTGCATATTTTGGGGCAAAAGTTGTTCACCCCGATGCATTACTTCCAGCTATTGAAGCAAATATACCAATAAAAGTTTTGAATACTTTTGGTGAATCCCTTAAAAAAGGCACTTATATTTTAGCCGAACTAAATCGACAAAAAACTGAACTTCATTCCGTTGTTCGTATGGATGTTTATAAAATTACTTTTACTATTTCTAAACTAGATAATTTTTTAGAAGACTCTCTGAAAATAATTACAAAGATTCAGCAACAAAACAGTAAAATTTATTCTATTTCTATACTACCCGATAAGCTTACTGTATGGATTGATAAGTCTACATTTAATAAATCTCACTTTTCTACAACATTTTCAAACTATTCACCTGAAATTTTAGATGACCTAACGTTGTTTGGTCTTGTTGGTATTAATCTTAATGATTTCGATTGTCATCATTTTATTACAAGATTCCATAGATATAAATTTGAATATATTAAAATGGGTGTAAGTCCTAATGAAATATTGATTTCTGTTAAAAATGAATCTGCTCGTGAATTGCATCGAGAAGTTAATCAATTTATTCTTGCAAATTTGAATGTTTTATAATCTTTTTGTTAATTTTCAAAATATTCGTAATTTTGTAATCTACATATTTGCCACCTTAGCTCAGCTGGTAGAGCAGCTGATTTGTAATCAGCCGGTCGGCGGTTCAAGTCCGTCAGGTGGCTCAAATCCCTTCAATACAATATTTCCTCTAAGTTCTAATAAATAATTAACTTGCAAAAAAATAATTACGATATTTGCTTAATTTCCTTTTCTGATTTGGCTCTAGATGGCCGGTCACGTAATTTCATCAGATCTTTTGAATTATTAGGCAAATCTGTACTTACAATTTCCCTTGCAAATTCCCCCTTAAAAAAGGGGGCAGGGGGATGTTCCTGCAGAGGGCTTAAGCGACCGATTGAAAATTCCCCCTTAAAAAAGGGGGCAGGGGGATGTGATCACAGAGGGCTTCAGCCATCTGCTTCTAATAATAACTCAATCCAGATAACAATTGACACAAATCAACGCTTCTTTCGGCAATGGATTGAATTTATAAAAAAAGGCAAAAAATTGAAGTCGCAATTTTCTGCGTCTATCTATTTTGCATCTGATTTATATGCTCTTGCCCTTGCTAATAAACTTGCTCCGAAAAATGCGGTTGTCATCTATGATTCCCGTGAAGTTTTCTCTGCTCTCGGTCCAATGCATAATGATTCATTCAAACAAAATATTATCTCCCGAATTGAAAAGCATCTTATTCGCAGAGTTGATAAATTCATCGCATCAGGTGATTTGGATAGGGAATTTCTGATAAAGCATTTCAACACAAATAAACCATTTTATGTAATTAAAAATTTCCCCTTTTATACATCTCCAATTGAATCAAATCTATTACGTGAGAAATTTCAAATTGATAAATCCAAAAAAATTTTGCTTTACCAAGGCGTCTTGCTTGAGGGACGTGGGATTATGCCAATGCTTAATCTTGCAAAATCGCGGGATGATATTGCAATTTGCTTGATTGGTGATGGAAAATTTAGAAATGAAATTGAAATTTATATCAAATCAAACAATATTTGCTCAAAAGTATTTTTAACAGGAAATATCGAATATAGCAAATTGCATAGCTGGACTTGTTCTGCCGATATTGGAATGGCATTGATTGAACCTATAAGCTATTCTTATGAACTTGCTTTGCCAAACAAATTATTTGAATATTTGCAAGCAGGATTGCCCGTCATTGCAACGGATTTACCTGCTATGAAGGATGTAATTGATACTTATCATTGCGGTATTGCTGTAAGCAAAAATATTTCAATTGATGAAGTATCCCAGGCAATTGATAAAATCTTAAATAATTACCAGTATTATCATTCAAATGCACTAGCAGCGGCAAAGGATTTGTGCTTCGATAATCAAATTGAATTTATTCGAGAAATAATTACAATTACTCAATGATACTTCTTACATATTTTGCAATTGCAATGCAGGACGTGAGCCCTGGCGAATCAATTCCAATTAAATTTATAAGATTAGGCAAGCCAAGATCACGCTCATTTTTAATAATAAAATCCCGAAATCCATCATTTGGACCTTGCAATTTGGGACGAATTCCAGCTTGGTCGGGTGTCAAATCTTGCAATTCCAGTTGGGGAAAAAATCGCTTAACGGATTCGTAAAATTTTTCTTTTAACTCCTCGGGAATTGTGTAATCTTGTTTATTCTCAGGTAAATACATTGTATCTGGTCCCAATTTTAGCATTCCTGCTAAATCAGGTGTTATATGAATACCAAGTCCTACCCAATTTTTTGCAGGTGCAGGATATATCAAATGCTTTACCAGTTTGCTTTTGCTTGGCGCAACTCTGAAATAATGCCCACGACAATAGTGCAATTGATAATGATTTTTTTCAATATCAATTCCCGCACTTGCTGCAATTTTATCAGAATCAAGCCCTGCTGAATTTATCACAATTAATGATGATATATTGAAAATATCGCCATCCGTTGATTTTACCGACAAATTATAACCATCTGCGATTTTCTGAATTTGCTCTACAGTGTGATTATAAATTATATCAACAGAATGATTAATAGCATAATTTTCGAAGCTTTGCATTAAGCTATGCGAATCAATTATTCCCGTATTTGGTGAAAATATTGCCTCCCGTGCAATAATATTAGACTCTACTTTACTCAATTCCTCAGAAGAAATCAATTGCAAATCTGCTACGCCATTTTTTCTACCTTGCTCAAACAAATGATGCAAATTTTCAATATCTGCGTCATCAACAGCAACAATATATTTGCCCAATCTTTTGTGCGGAACATTATATTTGCCACACCATTCATAAAGCAGACGATTTCCCTCAACGCACAGTCGGGTTTTTAGCGAATCCTCAGGATAATAAATACCTGAATGGATAACCTCGCTATTCCTCGAGCTTGTTTCCCAGCCAAAAGAAGGATGGCGTTCAATCATAAGTATATTTTGCTTTGAATTGGATAGTTCAGTCGCAATAGCCAAACCAACCACCCCCGCACCGATAATAATTATATCATAATCCATAATTCAAAATTAGCAATAATTGAGCATTGTAGAGACGCAAAATTTTGCGTCTCTACATATTGTAGGGGCAATTCATGAATTGCCCCTACGTGTGTTCCGTTGCAATGTACATAGGTTATGCTTTATTCCAGTAACGTTATCAATTTATTTATTGTTTCTTCTAAAACATTCTTTGGTGCTTTTGCTATGAATTCTGCATTTCGCACTTTCCAATCAAGGCTTTTTATCTGGT
>DAOTPH010000185.1:0-3722 GCA_035451765.1 Bacteroidota bacterium
TTTCCTTCGGTTGAAATCAGCATTGTGCCTTCGATAAATTCTTCTTTAACTTTTTCATCAATTAGATTGCTGCGATAACGCCTATGCGAAAGTGCTTGCTCAACTGCATTTCTATTCACAAATTTTGTTTTATTATCTTTATAATATGCTGCTTCTCGGACGATATCGCCTAATGCAGAAAATCTCAAGGTTAATTTATTCTGAGAACCTGCTATATCGGCTGCCCATTCTATTATTGCTGCAATTCCATCAGGCGAAAAGTGCGGTATATTTTCCTCGTTGCATATTTTTGATATAAACTGTACATAATTATTGATTAATTCTTGATTTCGACTTGTGTAATAATCAAATTGTGCATTGATTTTGAATATTTTTCGGAATGTTTTATCATATTCATTTAATATGCGATAAATCTGCATATCCCCTAAAATTATTACTTTTACATTCACATCAATTGTCTCAGGTTTCAAATAAGATTGTGTTAATTGCAGATATGAATCATAAGGTTGAATTTCCAATTTGTTATAAAGCAAAACACGTTTAAGAGAATTCCAGACATAAGGATCTTGGAACAAATCCTCAGAATTCACAATTAAATATCCCTGGTCTGCGCGTAATATAGAACCTGCTTTAATTTTTGTAAAATCTGTTCGCCAAAATCCACGATTGTCAAAAGTTCTTTCAATTGTGCCAAAAAGATTTGTATATGTTGGGAAAGTTTCTACAATAATAGGGGGTTTTGCTGTTTCTGAATTATCGAGTATGACATTGACAGTATAAACTGCAAATTTTTCTTCATCACTTATTGGGTTATCTTGTGGCATTCCAGGTAATGGAAATTGTTGCCCGTTTGGTTTTAAAAACAATGCAAGATTATTATTAATATTAGCTTTTACAGATTTTATATAATTTTTGATTTTCTCGTTTTTAAAGTGGTCCTCAATTTCTTTAAAAGCTGCGTTGATTGAAATTGAAGATGTAGCTTTATTGAGTTCATCCATTTTCTCGCGGAATTCTTGCATTAATTTTAAACTCTGTTGAGATAAGCCA
Organism: Bacteroidota bacterium; assembly: GCA_035451765.1. GTDB lineage: Bacteria > Bacteroidota > Ignavibacteria > Kapaibacteriales > UBA2268 > UBA2268. The sequence goes on from DAOTPH010000185.1 coordinate 1,051, forward strand.
AATATTTCTTGATGAAATTGCTGATAATCGTCCTTGATTCGTTTTGCTTCATCAATTGTTATCTTACCTTGTGCTTCCAAATCTTCAATTTCACTCATTGTCACAGGTTTTCCGTTAATTATTGGAAAAACGTCAGGAATTGTAATGCCTTGTTCATTTTCATATTGCCCACGAATAAAATTATGAGGTTTCAATTTGTTATCAAAGTCATCAAGTATCTTTTTTTCTAATTCCTGATATTTTTCTGTTAATTTTCTCCGTGCATTTTGATATTCATCTTCTTCAAAAATTCGTGGTAGTGACCTTCGAAGATATGAAATAGCGTCCTTCATCATTTTAGCAAATTTCCGACCTTCCCCTTTTGAAAGTTTTATTAATATTGGTTTATCAGGATTATCAAAATTATTGACATAGCAGTAATCATAAAGAACTTGAGAATATCCCGGAACTTCTTGCAAAACATTTTGTACGGTTGTCAATCTGCCTGTGCCTGCCTGCCCCGTAACAAAAATGTTATACCCTTTTGCGCCAATGCTTGCACCAATTTTGATTGATTCAATTGCTCGAGGCTGACCTACAATTTGATTTAATTGCTCAACTTCTGCTGTTGATTTAAATTTAAATATATCTGTTGGGCAAGTCCAGTGCAATTCCTCGGTTTTCAACTCACGATATTCTTTATGATTGAATGAGTTTTGATTATTTTTGGAATTTTTCATAATTATTTATTTTTTAATGTGAATATATATCAAAAAGATTAAAACGATTATAAACGAAAGAATTGGTAACCAATCCCCATATTTTGTATAAATTGTTTCATTTGCCATCAATGGAACTCGGAAATCCATTGCTTTTTGTTTATATTGTTCAATTTCATAGACAGATTTGCCAAGTGGGGAGATAAGTCCGCTTACACCTGTATTTGCAACCCTTGCAATATAGCGCCGATTTTCTATTGCTCTTGCGCATGCAATTAAATAATGCTGCCGTGGCCCGACAGTATGGTCATACCAAGCATCATTTGTTATAATAGTTAGCATTTCGGCACCTTGCTTTACAAATTGCCGTATGTAATCAGGATAAATTGATTCTATACAGATTATTGTGCCAACCTTTATTGAGTCGCTTTCTTTTTTTACTATTAAATTTTTTGCTCCCGTTCCTTTTTCCCAATTGGAAATCCCTACACCCCAATTGAACCAATCTACAGCAAAAGGAAATATATCCTTATACGGGAAATTCTCTGCAAAAGGTGTAAGCCGTGTCTTTTGATAAACTTGTGGTAAAGAAGTGCGTGAATAAGTTTTATACGGCTCAATTATAACTGCCGAATTATAAGCAACATAGTATTGATCATTACTATATGGCAAACGTTCAGCCCACTGCGATGGTGTGCTTCCTTCTGGGAAAATATAAAATTGTGAAAAACCTGTAAGCAATGGTACTTGATTTTTCGTAACCCACTTTTCTAAAATGCTAATATCCTCAAAGGAATTAAATTCAACAGATACATAAGGAATTGCAGTTTCTGACCATATAAGTAAATCCAATCGATTAATATCAGGATTATTTATTTTGGAAATTTCAGTAATAAGCGAATCGCTCATTCTTTGGTGCAATGCAATTTGCGTAGTTGGATCGTCTGACCACTTTACCCAAGGATTAATATTTGGTTGAACTATTCCAACGTTAAGTGTCTTATGATTAACTAGGTTATCTTGATAATTGAATTGTTTTATTACAAAGAAATTATAAAAATAAGGTACAAATATTATTAATAATATTCCAATCAGATAATTAGTTGCTAATTTATTTGAAAGCAATAGCTTAAAGAAATTTTTATTTTTTGAATTAATTATTAATAAACTTAATTTCACAAAAAAAACATTTGTCCAAAGCAATAAAAAACTCGCGCCCCATATTCCTGTTAAATCAATGAACTGTATCCACCACGTATTTAATATTTGCGTATAACCAAGTGTAAGCCAACTATAGCCAATCTCCCCAAGATTATGCAACCACTCAAACGCAAGATAAATAAAAGGAAAATATAAGATTGCTCTGTCAAAGCCAATTTTATTTTTGAAAATAAAGAAAATCCAAAATGGAATAAAAAAGAAAAATGGATGCAATATATCTAATGCAAGTCCTGCGGCAAGTAAATAGCGATCTGTTTGTGGCGTCCAACTGCTTATCCACCAATTTGTTCCAACGTGATAGATGAAAAATGTAATATAAACATATAAAAATGGCTTTGGTGTATGTTGCTCTCGTGAATATATAAAAAGCAAAGGTGTCATCGCAATAAATGCCAATAATGGAAAAGGCAATGGCGGAAATGCAAGCGCTAGCAAGACTCCCGAAAGTATTGCATATAATATATTATGACTTATTTTAGATTTCATTTATTCAGATATAAAAATTACTAAATTAATATTTTTCTTAAAAATTTTAGATTTTTTCCATATTTATATTTCATTTATTATTATCGATTGTTGATTTATAGTGTTTTTCAAATATCGAAAAAAGTCCCTTAATTGAACAAGGGGTGGCTACCTCTTGTTCATAGTTAAGTGTTAATTTAAAATAGTATATATTTGTATTTATATTATTTATATTTATTTAATAATTTTGAAAATTTATCAGTTTCAACATATTAAAATAGGTAATTG
>DAOTPH010000186.1:0-3719 GCA_035451765.1 Bacteroidota bacterium
ATTCACTTTAAAAGTCGATAGGAAATTATAGCTGGGATTCTGATTTTCGGAGGTAATTGCTCTTTGATTTTCAAATCTTGCTAAAAAATCTAATTTTCCAATTCTTTCAATTTGTGAACCAACAGAGAAGATTGCCCCATATCGCTCAAATCTGTTTTCACCATCTTGAATTCTATTAAATTCATTTTTAGTTTTGCTTATTTCTTCTCGATAATTATATAATTTTTTTGAATCCCAATATGCACTAATTGCTGAAGTCAATTGTGTAGAAAAAAAACGTGGATTTGATATGCTTAATGCAGTGCGCAAATTTCTAAAGCCACCTGTCACAGACAGCCCACCTTGCAAACCAATATTAAATAGATTTTGATTAAATAAATCAAGATTCCCTTGCAAATATCTTTCTATATCTGCTTTTGCACCTATTTGGACAATATTATTGCCTCGTTCTATAACTTTTATAATTAAATTTAAATTTTGGCGTTTATTCGTTTCAGGATATATATCAACATAAGTAAAATACCCTGTAGCATTTAAATTTTCCCAGCTTCTATAAGCATTAATGGCACTAAAAACCTCGCCCTTCTTTATTAATAATTCCCGATTTATTAAAAAAAGTGGTGTATTATTATTTCCAATAATTATTATTGAATCAACAATGCCAGGATTAATAAAAATGGAAATATTCCCATTATCAGTAATTTCAATATTCTCAATAGTCAAATAAGAATAATTTAAATTTCTTGCTTTTTTTAAAATTGAATCTGAAATTTGAACAATTAAATTTTGAGTTATTAATTTTGTTTCAAAAAGATTAGTTAGAGAATCAGCAACGGAATTAAAATTTAATATATTTGAATTTTCAATTTGTATCTTATGCAACATAGGAACTTTTTTAGCAAATATCTTTAGAGTATCTCGGTAATTGTTCATTTTAATTTCGGAATACATATCTTTATCGATTGCATTATAAATTTTTTCGGTAAATGAATAATTATCCTGATTAATCCGATATTGATTTAATTGATCATTAAATATATGAATTAATCTTATCGAATCTTTTTCATCGAATCCATTGAGCACCACATAATGTGAGTTGATAATATTATTAAAAATTCCAAGATTTGTTTTTTTGAACTTCTCTCTTCTTATATTTAAAATTTTATCTTTTATACTATCTATTTGAGTTTCCATGGCAACCTCGCCAAGATTTACAAGAGAATCGATATGAGTATAATCCAAATTTGACCAATCGCCTAAATCAGGACGAATCACAAAATCTGCTTTTTTTAACTCTTCATCAGAATACTTTTTAATTTGAAGACTTACAATTTGGTCAGCAACATTCCACGGATTATTTAACTCATCTTTTTTATAAAGTGGAGAAGTCACATCGCAAGCAATTACAATATCAGGTGAAAATTCTGTGATAGCAATAGATACAGGTATATTTGCCTTAATACCACCATCGACAAGCATATAATTATCAATTTGCACGGGAGTATGACGCAATGGAATTGTGGCACTTGCTCTTACGGCGGTTGTAATATTTCCATTTTTCAAGGCAATAGTGTTCCCCGATACAATATCTGTAGCAACTGCTCTAAATGGAATTTTCAAACTATCGAAATTTCCTGAAGAAGGATATTTAGCATTTAAAAAATAACGATTCAAAATAGAATTGAATTGATTTGCAAAGGATAATCCCTCGGGAAGTATCAATTCCCAATTTCTAAAATAAAGCTTAATCATACTCCGTTCATTCAGCAATTTACGGTCATAAAGTAATTCTTGTCGATTTGGGTTTTCAATAAGTTTGAAGACATTTTCCCAATCAGTCGTATCAAATATTTGTATTAATTCATCGGGAGAATATCCAGCAGAATATAAGCCTCCAACAACAGCTCCAATGCTTGTACCAACGATATAATCTATTGGAATATTTGCTTCTTCAAGTTGTTTTAAAATGCCAATTAGTGCAATGCCTCTTGCACCCCCTCCACTTAGTACCAATGCAATTTTCGGGCGATAAAAATCTATATTTGGTAAATATTCAAAATTGGAATCGTATTGAATGGATTTATTATAATCATTGAAATTTTGAAATGAGCAATTTTGCGAGTTTATTCTATAGTCATAAGAATAACCTGCATAATTCATAGTAAAAATTAACAGAATGATAAAAATCAGATTTCTACCTAATCTCAAAGCCATCAAATTCGTGATTGTAATCTAAATAAGTAAATTCTACACTTTGCACGTAAGCACGGGACGGTCCTTGCTGCAATATCTTATGCATTTGCTCGATTGCGTCCCTACTCCCTTCGACAACTACTTGCACATTGCCATTCATTAAATTCTCAACATAACCTCTTAAATTGAGTCGCTTTGCATTTTGATATACAAAATACCGGAAACCTACACCTTGAACATAACCCGTTATTATAAATTCAGCTTTTGCAAGATCTTCCATATTCTAATCTTTTGAATATACAATAGCTTTAGCAACATTTTCTGCTGCCGATTGATCAATTAATTTTTTTATCAGGTATAATGCTAAATCAACTGATGTACCAGCTCCCCGGCTTGTTATAATTCCTCTGTCCTCCACAACTTTATCTGTTGAATAATTATAAATTTTCAGAATGTCGCTTACGTTTGGATGGGAAGTCAACTTTTGTTCCTTGGGTAATATTCCAAAATAATGTAGCACAAGCGGTCCCGCACATATTGCTGCAATTAATTTTGATTTATTATAATGATTCTTTAAAATGTCTCCAACTTTTTGAATTTTTATTAGATTCTCAACACCTTTAGAACCACCAGGTACATAAACTAAATCATATAAGTCATTTTCATTAATTTCATTTATTAGGATATCAGGTATAATTTTGGTTTTTCTTGCTGTAGTAATTTCTTTACTTTCACCCGCAATAGTCACTTCAATTCCTGCTCGGCGAAGCAAATCAGAGACTACTATTGCCTCCATTTCCTCGCTACCTTGAGCTAAAAATATAAGTACTCTTTTCATCGTATTATTATTTTTTTCAAAATTAAAAAATTATAAAATGGTTAAAATTGCTTTGAAGAAAATTTCAATAAAATTATGTTTATGAAAAGCCAAGATATTCATCGAATTCAATATCATCCAAATTCTCATCTATTTGAAGCGGTTGTTCCTCTTCTTTTGGTTCTAAAATTCTATGTTGGTTTGCAAACACTTTAATTTCTTCAAGGGTAAATGTCTTTTGCCTATGGAAATCTTCGCTAAAAAAATAACAAGTATTTTTAAATATATCGAACTTAATAAATTTGAAAATACCATCTTCAAGTTCCAAAATTGAACCTATCTTAGGGTATTTCTCAGCTTCTTGAAGATAATAATCATATTCAAAAAGCAGACAACATTTCAATCTTCCACAGTATCCTGTTAATTTGCTTGCACTTGTCGATAATTGTTGAATTTTTATATGATCGACTGTTATAGGTTTCATTTCATTTAAAAAGCTATTGCAGCAAATAGAAAGCCCACAAATGCCCACACCCCCACAGAATCTTTTTGCATGCTCACGATTTGTAATTTGCCGTAATTCAATTCTTGTTTTAAATATTTTAGCTAATTCCTTGACAAGCTCACGGAAATCCACTCTTTGAGGTGATAAGAAAAAAATAGTTAGCCTGTGCCTATCGAATTGCCATTCTGCGTTTGTGATTTTCAT
>DAOTPH010000187.1:0-3658 GCA_035451765.1 Bacteroidota bacterium
TTTGTAAAATTACATAAAATTATAAGATTAATTTACATATTAAATAAAATTAATGATAATTTAATTTAATTTAATTTAATTTAATATGTGAGTGGATTTCTATTGTAATATTATAATAATTGGATATTACTTTGATGAAATTATTGTGTGTTTTAATGAGTGTACAATATTATATGGCACAATATTTTATTACGAATAAGCAAATTTATTGATATTATGCCATATTATATTGATTTTAGAATATTCCGAAATGTTCGTGATTATTTTTGTTTCTCGATTCCTGAGCAATTTTATCTTTATATTTGATTAATTTTTCGTGTATCGATTGATCAGCAATACCAAGAATTTCCATAGCAAGCAAGCCAGCATTTTTACCTGCCCCAATTGCAACAGTCGCAACAGGAATACCTGGGGGCATTTGAACTATTGAAAATAATGAATCAAGTCCATTAAGTGCTTTTGATTGTATAGGAACACCTATTACAGGAAGAGTGGTATATGCAGCAATTATGCCGGGTAAATGAGCAGCACCACCAGCACCCGCGATAATGACCTTAATTCCTTTATCAGCAGCTGTACGAGCATATTCCGCTGTATCGTCAGGTGTGCGATGTGCTGAAGCAACGCGAATTTCATAAGGAACATCAAATTCCATACATATTGCGCCTGCTTCAGCCATTGTTGAGTAATCGCTATCGCTACCCATAATAATTGCTATTATTGGATCTCGTTTTTCCATTGAGATTATCTCCAATCAATGAGAAATGAAATACGCATAGTATTTGCAAGAGGATGGTTAGCTTCTATTGTATTGATAAAGCTGAAATCTACGTGGAATATATTATATTTCACCCCAACCCCAAAATTCCAATATTGTCTGCCACCAACTCGTGATGGTTCCGTAAAGTATCCCGCGCGAATTGCAATAATTTGATTATACCAATACTCAGTCCCAAAAGACCAGCTTGCCCCTGGGTTCTTCCATCCTGTAATTAAGGATTTTGGCAAAGGGTCAGCACCATATTGATCACGTCTAACTAATAACTTTGAAAAATTACCCGCAATTTTCAAATCATTATATTCATCTTTTACTACAGTTACAGCAAGCCCTAAATTTAGGGTTGTGGGGAGTGGGTCAGATTCATGAATATATGTAATTTTAGGTCCAATATTTTTCAAATTAAATCCTAATGATACCCTATCTTGAATTAATGGCAAATTTTGTGGTTTCCACAGTAATCCTACATCAAAGCTTACAGAATTGCCATTGCCTGCATCTTGCTGGCCAGCTAAAGTTGGTGTTAAATTTGATTGAATATAACGTAATTGCGCACCAATGCTTAAATCGGAAGCTATGATTGTACCGTACGAAAGACCCAGTGCATATTCATTAGAAATGAACTTGCCTAGAGATTGGCCTGTTTCAGATGTTCGATTGAATTCACCTAAATTCATAAATATAAAATTAAAAGCTACTGTTCCTTGTAAAAAATCGAAATATTGTCCAATTGTTCCATAGCTATAAAATAAATCAGCATTGAATTGCGGTAACCATGGTGAAAACGAAAGAGCTACTTGCCGAAACGGACGAAGTTCCTCATCTTCATCAAAAGGATTTTTCTTTGGAAAATAATCTAGAAAGCCTAAGCCTGCAGGATTCCAATATATTGCATTAATATCATCAGCAATCGCAGTACCTGCTTCACCCATTCCACTTGTTCTTGCATCAGGTGAAATTAGCAAGAAAGGTACAGTGCTTGAGCCAGCTTGGGCAAACAATTTCGGGTGAAACTCGCATAAATTCGTTAGCATCAGCACCGCTGCCCCAATTATAAGCATTGATTTTTTCATAAATAAACCTCCACTCCTCTTAAATTATATATGGTACAAATATCTATGTACAATTTCTCCCACATTTTTAAAATTATAAATATTGATTTTTATTTAAAAACAACTTGTTATTCAGACGAGAATAATAAATATTTAATTTTTCTATATTGTTATTATTTATAATAAATTATTTATTTTATAAAAATTCCTATTCCTGATTTAGAAACAGTAGATATTTTTGACGCATTAGTCGCTTTTATTACAAAATAATACGTGCCAATTGCGATTTCATTTCCGAGCATATCTTTTCCATCCCACGACAATTCCGAATAACCATAAGTTGATGCAGTGGCACGCAAATTTCTTACGAACATACCCAATTCATTATAAATATTGATATCTATATCAATTGGTGGATCGATATTATGATAAAAAGCAATTTTTGTACCATTTTGACTAAAAGGATTTGGGATAATTAAGACCTTTGAAATTTCAAAAGAATTTTCTTTTGGTATAACAAATTCGGTTGAATCAACTGCATAATTGTTCAGCACATCCCAAGCACGTACTTTAATTTTATGTTTTCCTTCAGTCAAATTATACAAAATTTGTTCCACTGTTGCTGAATTTACTTTATTATAATTTAATTTCATATTCTTAACAAGACTAATTGATTCAGGATTATCATCAATCCATGCTTCAAGATTATGTCCGATGCCCAAACCTGTCGTATTTATTCCACTATCATCATATAAATCTACAATAAGCAAAGGATTTCGCGAAACAACATCTCCACTTTTAAAATTGCGTGTATCTAAATAGATATTTATTAAAGGTGGGACAGTATCGTTAATATTTCCATCCTCAATACCATCTATGACAAATTTTCTATTCGAACCCATTGCATAGCGTTTATCATTTGAAACTGCATAGGCAAAGATTCTTCCTGCACTATCAGAAAAGCTAATATCTTTTGGTAAAATAAACTCCATAGAAAATTTTCCATTTTCGATTATTGCAGTACTGCGATTTAATGCTCCACCATATTCTTGAATTCTATACACTGCAGAATTTGGCACAATATCGTCATAAGCTAATTTAATATAATCTCCATCGGTTAGGGTTGTATAGGCAATGCCATTGAAGGTCGAATCAATAATATTTGTCTTAGGATTGAGAATGCTACCGGAAATTTTGACTCTAGATAAGCCTTTGAGGTAGAGTATATCAACTGAATCAGTAATTTGCACATTATTTATCGAATCAATTTTTGCAATATAATTTGGTAAATTAAGAACCAAAGTAGGATCACCAAGCAAGAAATACTTTTGAGAATTTGTATCCCAGAATGATTGCTTTACGCTATAAATTACATCACCAAGCCTGCGATAAAAGCCTGAGATTTGACTACGCGTAAATAACTCTTGATAAGTTCTTTGAGAAAGTTGAGCATTATCCTGAGCATATACTACACGTGACGCAGAAAATACACCAATACTGCCGCCAGTTGTGCTTAGAAAGAGATCTTCTGCGCCACTGCTCACGCCAGGATCATCAAATCTGCCAAAATCACAAGTTGCAGCAACAAAAAAGAATAATTTGTCCCAATTTGACATTTGAGCAATATGAATATCTCTATCAAATAAATGTTCGTGAGCAAGCACCTGCGGATTGCCATGACCAATCCAATTCATTAGCACACCACCTGATGTGTTAATTTTGGAAAGCATTTGCTGGGAAGCTTCGGGTTTCCGTCGTGCGCCTGATATATTTTCTGTTGGATATTCAGCAAGATAAATTTTATCAGCGATCATAAATGGAGGTAAAT
>DAOTPH010000188.1:0-3635 GCA_035451765.1 Bacteroidota bacterium
TCAAAACATTCCGAGTTCTTACATTCCCAACTTCTTAAACCGATTTCAGATTGTGTATTCCCATTTACTTTTAAGGTCCCACAAACTGGGCAAGGATATCTTGTATTATCCAATCTGTGTTTATGAAAAATTAATATATGTTCATAACAATTCATTGGATATTGATAAAATGGATAAGGTTTATTTTTATGTCTTTCGCTTTGTACCTCGCCTTTATCCCAAATAAAATCATCAACAAAAGTGAAACCTTCTTCTTCAAATATTTTTATAAAATAAGCACTTAGAGGAATCCTTCTACTACCCCAGACAGACTGAGTTGTTATATTATCATTATCAAAAATATCGCCGACATTAAAAACAAATACTCGATGATTATCAAGCACTCGATATGCTTCTTTAATAACTTTTCTCATATCATCTAGATAATCATTCAAATTTCTCCATTGGGAATATTCTCGTGCATTATAATATGGTGGGGAGGTGACCATAAGATGTATTGATTCGGATTTCATACCTTTTAATACTTCTAAGCAATCTCCCCAGATGATTTTAACATCGTTCTTTTTTTCGATAAATGATATTAATTTTTCATTTGTGCTTTGATATGTTCTTTGATAATCTTCCTTTACAAAACGTATATAGCTTTCTGTAAATTTCTCTATAATTTTTTTTATCTCTTGTTCTTCTTTAAGATAAGAAACTTCTTTTAAAAATTCATCAAGCCTGCCTTTTGAAAAGACTTTTTCTAAATAAGGCATACTGATATCTATTATCTTATTTATATAATGTGTGTCAATATCTTGTGAGACTTCATTAAACATATCATATCTTTTGTTTGCAAAATTAACAAGTTTCTTTTTAAGTTTTAAACAAAATAATCCCAATTATTGAATTTCTTTTAGAAAATGGTTTTTTTTCCCTTTTCTCTTATTCTAATTTCCCAATTTCTTTTTCTACTTCATTTAATATTTCGCAGGATTTGACTATTTCCTTTATTTTATTATGATCATTATATAAAGGTCTGTCAATATCAAGAAAATTGACATACTTGCGTATTACATCCTTTGCAATTTTCACTCCTTTGCCATTATTGAACTTGCGAATATCAAGGGACTGAGCTGCAGCAAGCATTTCAATACCAATTATCGCATAAGCATTGTCGAGGATTTGTGTATTTTTTATTGCTGTGTTCATTCCCATTGATACAAAATCCTCCTGGTCTGCTGCTGCAGGAATTGACTGAATTGAAGCTGGATTTGAAAGCATCCTTTGCTCCACAATTAACATATCTGCCGTATATTGCGAAAGCATAAACCCTGAATTAAATCCTGGATTGAGTGTTAGAAATGGTGGCAATCCTGCGCTCAAAGCTGGATTAAGCAAGCGATTCAATCGCCTTTCAGATATAACGCAAGCCATTGTAATTGCTGCTCCTGCCATATCCATTGGCAATGAAACAGGTGAACCTTGGAAATTAGCACCTGTCAAGGTCAACTCCTCCTCAGGAATGAAAATAGGATTATCCCCAACGCCATTCAATTCGATTTCTACTTGAGAGCGAGCATATTCAATCGCATCGTGTGCAGCTCCGAGTACTTGCGGTGTTGAACGCATTGAATAGGCATCTTGAACACGCGTTTTGATTTTACCCGATTGTAAATCACTTCCTTCAATCATTTTCCTTATTGCTCTTGCACTGCGTATTGCTCCTGGGAAACCCCTCAATTCGTGTAATCGTGTATCATAAGGTTTAAGATTAGCAAGCAATGCTTCTAATGACATTGCTGCAGCGATTTCGGCTTGTTTTAGCAGATTATCATAATCATATAAATTAAGTGCGCTAATCGCTGTAAGTAAGTTCGAGCCGTTTATTGCCGCAAGTCCATCGCGTGCCTTAAGACCTGGAATTGGAATTCCCGCTTCTTTCATTCCCTCTTCCGCTGGCATACGCTTACCTTTATAAAATACCTCACCTTCACCCATCAATGTTAAAGCGATTTGCGACATTGGTGCAAGATCGCCCGATGCTCCAACAGATCCTTTTTGACACACAACGGGAGTTACACCTTTATTCAACATCTCAACATAAGTATTTGTAATTTCATATCTGCATCCAGAATTGCCGTGGCAATGTACATTAATTCTGCCCGCCATTGCAGCCCGCACAAATTCAATTGCAACAGGTTCGCCAATTCCTGCAGAATGATTATAAACAAGATACTTCTGAAATTCTGCTAATTTGTCATCATCGAGTGCAACCTCAGAGAATTCCCCAATACCTGTATTCACACCGTACATTATTTCGTGATTTTGTATTTTCCTATCAAGCAATTCACGACATTTCTTTATACGTGTAATTGCCTCTGGTGCTAATTCAACCTTTTCATTATAGCGCCCTATTTGTACCATTTTTTCTATGGTCAGTGAATGACCATCAAGTATAATTGACATAATTTTAAAATTTTAAATTTATAAAATATTAATTTTCTATATTTCTTTTTTCTATTTCCTTTGCCACTTCGTCAAGTAACTGTTTTTCACTTGGTAAATACAATTTATATTTTGTAGCAACAATATTTTTCTCGTTCTTTGGTAAAGAAAACCGAACAACGGCATCATTTTTATCTGCACATAACAATATGCCAATTGTTGGATTTTCGTTTGGTAATTTTTCGACTCTATCATAATAATTTACATACATCTGCAATTGACCGAGATCTTGATGAGTAATTTTATGAGTTTTTATTTCTATAATCACAAAACATAGCAGCAGCCTATTATAAAATACAAGATCGATAAAGAAATCATCACCATCCAAATTTATTCTTTTTTGGCGTGCTACAAAGGAAAATCCATTACCAATTTCCAATAAAAATTCCTGTAAATGCGAGATAATAGATTGTTCTAAATCTTCTTCATAATATGACGCTTCTTTCTTTAATCCTAAGAATTCCAATATTGTTGGATCTTTTATTATATCTTTAGCCTCAACTGGTTTTTTTTCGCCCCTGGCTATTTGAAGCACACTCTCTTTATCACTACTTATGAGAAGTCTCTCATATAAATTACTGTTAATTTGTCTTTCCAATTGTCGCACTGTCCATAAATTTTTAATGCATTCTGCTATATAGAACTCTCGTTTATTATTATCATCTATTCTTAATAATAATTTATATTGGCTCCAACTCAATTGCGAATACAGTGTATTCGCAATTGGAAATGTCCGATAAAATTGCCGACTCAATTCAATCTGTCTTCGTGAAAATCCGCTACCATATTCAGGTTCCAACTGTTCTGCGATAAACTTTGTAAGATATTCTCCATACTTTGCACGATCTTTCCCCTGTTGTTCTTCTTCGAATATTCGTTTCCCTATTTGCCAATACATTAAAGTCCTTTCATAATCAATTGACCTTACGGCATCGTTTCTGGCTTGAGAAATAATGCTCTTAATTTCATTTATAATATTTTTATTATTTATTCTATTTTCCATCTGCACAGATCAAAAATTTATTTTCTATTGTTTATTCTAAATAATAATATTTTTTCCCTTTCCTTACTCCCCATCCTCTACCTCCACCTTTCCATTTACCTTTACTCGCACTACTTCCACTGCTCCTAAACCTTCATTATCT
>DAOTPH010000189.1:0-3617 GCA_035451765.1 Bacteroidota bacterium
ATTCAAAAATTTTATTGCATTTTTTGCATTTATACGTGTAGATTGGCATTTTGTCTGCTCTTAAAATTGTACAAAACCTATTTTATTATAGACTTCATTAAGTGTTTGATGGGCGATAATACTTGCTTGCTCATCACCATTTTTTATAATTTTATATAGACGTTCTGAATCTTTAATTATTTCTTCATAAGTATCTCGAATTGGTGCAATATAGTTTGAAACGGCATTTGCAACTTCTTCTTTAAATTCTCCATAGCGTGATGAAGAAAATTGCTGTTGAATTTCTTCAATAGATTTATTTGTTACAATATGATAAAGCGTCATCAAATTAGAAATACCTGGTTTGTTTTGTTCATCATAACAGATTTCACTACCTGAATCAGTTACGGCACGCTTGATTTTGGTGCGTATAGTTTTGTCATTATCAGTAAGGAAAATAATACCGCTTGAGTTTTCATCAGATTTAGACATTTTTTTGGTCGGATCTTGCAAATTCATAATTCTCGCGCCTATTTTAGGAATATACGGTTCGGGGATGGGGAAAGTATAAGAAAACAAATTGTTAAATCGTTGAGCAATATTACGTGTAATTTCGAGGTGTTGCTTTTGGTCCTCGCCCACAGGTACAGCATTTGCCTTATAAAGTAAAATATCGGCAGCCATAAGAACAGGATAAATAAATAAGCCTGCATTAACATTTTCGGGATATTTTTCTGATTTGTCCTTGAATTGTGTCATTCTCGTAAGCTCCCCGAAACCTGTTAAGGTTGATAGTACCCAGGTAAGTTGAGCGTGCTCAGGAATATGCGATTGAATAAATACCACAGATTTTTCGGGGTCTATACCGCAAGCAAGGAATAAAGCTGCTATTTCAAGCGAGCGCTGACGTAAAATTTTTGGATCTTGGCGAATTGTTATAGAATGCATATCAGCAACCATATAATAACAATGGAACTCGTTTTGCATTGCAACCCAATTTTTCAATGCACCCGCAAGATGGCCAATTGTAAGCATCCCCGATGGTGTGATTCCACTGAGGATAATTTTCTTTTGAATATTATTTTCCATAAAGTTGAGTTAATTTACAATTTTTTTCGTCTAAAAATGTTAATAAACTTTTTAAAATATTATTTTTATAAAGTTAACAAAATTACTAAAAGAATATTTTTTAAATGGAAAATAATGCAATTGCAGAAGTAATTGGCAAAGAATATAAATGCTTAGACAAAGGATTTGTGCGATTAGTCGATGTGATGGGTGATGACAGCTCAATAGTTCAAGCTGCGCGCGTAAGCTACGGCAAAGGGACAAAATCGTTTAGCGAGGACAGAGGACTTATTCGTTATTTGATGCGGCATTCTCATACTTCACCATTTGAGATGGTAGAATTGAAATTTCACGTAAAATTGCCAATATTTGTGGCTCGGCAATGGATACGCCATCGCACCGCAAATGTCAATGAATATAGCGGACGTTATTCGGAAATGCGTGATGAATTTTATTTACCTGATGCAAATCAAATTCGCTCACAAAGTTCTGATAATAAGCAAGGCCGTAGTGAAGATGAATTAGCACAGGATGTGATAAATCAAATTTTGCAAAAAATGCAAAATTTGCAAAAAGCAAGCTACTCTGATTATATTTATTATTTGGAAAATAATTTAGCAAGAGAATTGGCTCGAATTAACTTGCCACTTTCTACATATACAGAATGGTACTGGAAAATTGATTTGCATAATCTATTTCATTTCTTAAAATTGCGAATGGATACCCACGCACAATATGAAATTAGAGCTTATGCTGATATTATTGCTGAAATTATAAAGCAAATTTTGCCAATTTCTTACGAAGCTTTTGAAGATTACGAACTTAATGCAATCAGATTTAGCAAAAATGAATTAGAGGTGCTTGCTGATCTTATTGATAAAGCAAAATTAACTAATATTCAAGCATCAGATTATGGATTTACAAAATCTGAATGGAAAGAATTAGAGGAAAAATTTAATAAATTTATAAAAAACAAGGAATAATTTATGAAAAAGTACATAGCATTGCTATTTTCATTTCTTTTTATTACAAATATAATGTATGCTCAAACCACTGAGGAAATTTTACAAAAATATTTCGAGCATACAGGCTTACAAAAATTAGATTCTGTGAAAACTCTCGAAATTGAAGGAAGCACAAAAGCGGTAAAAATGCTTGTTGCATTTCGTTTGCAATATATGAAGCCCAATTTTTATAGAATGAAGGAGAGGACCAATAATGATATAGTTGCATATAAAATAGATAATGGCATAGATAATGTAATAAAGCTACGGGATACAACGATTCCATTTCCTGTATTTGATAATTTTATAATGAAAAGCATTGTGGATCTTCTTCAAGGCGGAATATACAATTACAAGAACAATGGAATAAATATTGAATTCAAGGGGATAGATACAATTCTGGGAAATAAATTTTACAAATTAGAGCTTACTGATAAAATAGGGCAGAAGTTCATTGCAATGCTTGACACAACCACGTATGATATTAGATATTTGTCAGGGAATCCTTTAAGCGGGCCTATGCAATTTGCACCTATTTTCCTTGATAATTATCAGAAAGTGGATGGCATTTCTTTTCCTTGCAAAATTGATTTTGCCGATAGGACAATGGATATATTAATAAGAATTGAATCAATTAAACTTAATCCCGTTCTTCCAAAAGAGATTTTTACAATTAATTATCCTGAAAATAATAATTTTGATTAATATTTTATGGTAAGTATATGAAAGTAGATGTAATAATGCCCAGGATGGGCGAATCCTTCCAAGAGGGGACAATCATCCGATGGACAAAAAACATTGGTGATAAAGTGGAACGCGATGAAACAATTCTGGAAATTTCGACTGATAAGGTAGATACTGAAGTGCCTTCACCCGTTGATGGTGTGCTTACTGAAATTCTTGCTCAAGAGAATGAAACAGTGGAGGTAGGGAAAGTAATTGCGCGTATTTCGACAGAAGGGAATTGATCCTCTCCCACTGCTTAGAGTGTCAAGGAAGAATCTGTTGCTTAAACTGATGTGACTGAGAAAATAGGAACTTCTCTACAAACTCACGGTGAGCAAACAATTACACTGTAAAATCAACAGCAGCAATCTGTGCCTCTTGTATCAGTGCAACCACAACCTACTTCTCTACAAATAGAAAGGGGCATATATTCGATACAACACTACAAAGACACGTGAAAGAAAGGGCTTCAGCCTTCTGCAAGCTGGATTAGTTTATGCTAATTAATTAGAAAAATTATTTAATTTGGAAATAATAAGGGAAAAAAGGAATAATCAAAATTCGGAGGAAAATGAGAACTAAATTAATAAGCAAATTAGAGTAAATGCCGGACAAACGTCTGGGCCAGGGTTTTAGGAGTTGGGGGAAGGACATAAGCGATCGACTTATTGCACATTAACAAACACTCTACACGATAGTAGGAACTAGGAATCATTATATAGTAGTAGTAAAGAGAAACAACAAGGGTTTATATAATAGGATAGAAGGATGCGTAAATGAAGCGGCTGGGTGTGAATGGAATGTGCTAAGGAGGGAATTAACAGTGGGTAAGGAGATGCG
>DAOTPH010000190.1:0-3602 GCA_035451765.1 Bacteroidota bacterium
GATAAATTATTTAGAATTTGGCGTCGCTTATGGTAAAACAATGAGATGGTGGGTAAGTAATAATAAAAATGAAAATTCAAGATTTTATGGATTTGATACTTTTGAGGGTTTACCCGAAGATTGGCACCTCTATAAAAAAGGTGAAATGTCACCCGAAAACATCCCTTTAATAGATGATACAAGACTGCAATTTTACAAAGGTCTATTTCAAGATACTCTTAGAAATTTTTTAGATGATTTTAAAAATGATAAGAGAAAAGTCATTAATATGGATGCTGATCTTTATACTTCAACTTTATACGTGTTAACAACTATAGCGCCATATTTAAAAAGAAATGATATAATTATCTTTGATGAATTTGGCGTACCGTTGCACGAATTTAAAGCTTTTATTGAATTTTCAAGCTCTTTTTATTTAAAATATGAAGTCATTGCAGCAATAAATAATTATTTCCAATTAGCTATCAAAATTCTCTAATATTTCCTTTCTCTCCCTCTATTTTTTCAATTTTTCGTAATTTTGTAGTTTTAATTTTTGCAAATAATGATTAAGTTTGGAACTGATGGATGGCGTGGGCTTATTGCTCGCGATTTTACTTTTGAAAATATCCAATATGTTGCTCTTGCAACCTGCAATTACCTCAAAAAATATGTAAATCAGCCCTATACTGCTGTTATCGGTTATGATACACGTTTTTTATCTCGAGAATTTGCACAAGAAGTAGCATGCGTTTTTGCTGAAAATGGCATTAAAACCTATTTATCAAATTCAATTGCTTCAACTCCACAAACTTCTTATAATTGCAAGTTATACAATGCTTCTATTGGCATAATGATTACTGCAAGCCACAATCCACCCCAATACAATGGCTATAAACTTAAAGCAAATTATGGCGGTCCAGCTTCCCCCGAAATAGTCTCTCAAGTGGAGAAGGAAATTCCCTCAATATTAGCTGCTAAGCCTGAGATTAAATTACAACCTCTCGAATTTTATATTGATAATGGCACAGTTGAGCTTGTGGATTTCAAAGAGAATTATTTACATTATTTGCAAGAGAAATTTGATTTTGAAAAAATTAGAAAATCACATATAAAAATTGTTTTCGACCCAATGTATGGGGCAGGAATAAATACCCTCGGCTATCTTTTACCATATATCAAGGAAATTCATAGCTATTATAATCCATCATTTGCTGAAATTGGGCATCCCGAGCCAATCGAAAGCTTGCTAGGTGAGTTGCGTGGTTTAACTTCGGCGGGTTATGATGTCGGATTAGCTTCCGACGGCGATGCGGATAGGCTTGGAATGGTCGATGAGCTTGGCAATTTTGTCGATGCTCATAAAATTTATATGATTATTTTGAATTATCTCTATAAATTCAAAAATTTACGTGGTAAAATTGTAAAAACCGTTTCCTTAACTTCTATGGTAGATAAATATGCAAAAAAATATAATATAGAACTAATTGAGACCCCAGTGGGTTTCAAATATGCAGCGGAGCTGATGGCAAAAGGTGGCGTGCTTATTGGAGGTGAAGAATCAGGCGGATTAGGCACAATTCTGCATATACCCGAGCGCGACGGCATATTCAATGGGTTTTTGATAATTGAGGAAATGATTGAACGAAAAATGAAACTGTCAGAATTAGTGTCTGAACTTGATGCGGAATTTGGAAAGCATATTTTCAAACGCATCGACCAATATATGACCGAAGATGAAAAATCTCTGACCCTTTCCCGTGCGGCGAATTCTCCCTCGATGCTTGGCAACCAAAAAGTGATTGAAGTTAATACTCGCGATGGGTACAAATTCATTACAAATTATGGATGGTTGCTTGTTAGAGCCTCGGGCACTGAACCATTAGTAAGATTTTATGCTGAAGCCGATTCTAAAGACAGAGTTGAGGAATTGCTCAATGCTGGGTTGAATTTTAGAAAATAATCAATTTGTTCATTAACAAATATAAATTTATAAAATATTGGAAAATTTTGATTTTTACATTTTTGGTAGGAAACCAATAATAACTGCTTTAAAAGCAGGAACAGTATCGAAAGTATTCATTTTGCACGGTGCAAATGGACCTGAAATTGAAGAAATTTTGACGTTATCAAGAAAAAGGCATGTTCCATCAACAGTTTATGACAAAAAGAAATTCAAAGAATTAGCTCAACAAGTTGGTGTGAGCGAAGAAACTCACCAGGGCGTAATTGCGCTCAAATCGATAGGGCGTGAGTATTCGATTGATGAAATCATTGACCTAGCATATAAGAATTCTCCATTGCCATTGCTTTTATTTCTTGATGGGATTCAAGATCCGCATAATTTTGGAGCAATTGCACGCACAGCAGAAGTCGGCGGAGTAAATGGTCTTTTGATACCAACAAGCAAAAACTCTCCAATCACCCCCGTTGCATATAAAACATCCGCAGGTGCATTAGAGCATCTACCTTACTGCTATATTGGAAATTTCCCACAGGATTTTAGCCACTTAAAGGAACGTGGATTCTGGATTGTTGGCACTGACCCCGAAGCCGAAGAAACTTATACAAACTTTTCTTATGATGTTCCGCTTGTGCTTGTTGTGGGCAATGAAAGCGAGGGAATGCGTCCCGCAGTAAAAAAGCAATGCGATTCTATTATTAAAATACCACTTGTTGGACATATTGAATCGCTAAATGTTTCCGTTGCAGCAGGTATTATAATTTTTGAAATATTGCGGCAACGTTCAACTGCAAATATTGGCTCAAATTTGCAGAAATAATTATCGCTTGATTATTTTTTCTATAATTTGCATATTATCTCGGTATATTCTTAATGCATAAAATCCCATTGGTAGAGATGTGATATTGATTTTTTCAGAATTTATTATACCTGATTGTACGCAATTTCCAAGCATATTATAAATTTGATAATTATATCCAATATGATCTTTAATTATTATAAAATCTTCTGCGGGATTTGGATATGGAGGCTCATTAAAAAGCAAATTATTCTCTTTTACATCTAAACCAATATCCTCGAGGGTAGTTTGGTATAAACCAGTTATATCATTATATGCAAAAAGATAATCACCGTCTATTAACAATTTAGAGATCGAAAAAGTATCTATACAAATTTGGGTCCAATTTATTCCATCATCCTTAGATAAATAAATACCAGCATTACCCGTACTCGCAATTATATTCCCTTTATACAAACATAGATTATTAATGTATTTATCCATTAACCCAATATTTTGCCAGGTTTGTCCATTGTCAGATGATTTATAAATTCCATTTAGATCGGTTGCAACATAAATATTATTTTCATCACATATAAAATTTTTTATCTTTGATGCAAAAATATATTGTTGAGTCCAACTATCCCCATTGTCAGTTGATAAATAAATTTCATTTTCTAAAGTAATTGCATAAATATCTAAAATATTTGAAGATAAAGAGATAATAGCTTTGTTATTTAAACCTGATTGTTTCCACGTAGTCCCAAAGTCAGTTGATTTATGAACACCTTGGCCATAAGTAGCAGCAAAAATATCATTGTTTTTCACATTAAGATCTGTAATTGTTACATTAAGGGGTCCTGATTGGAACCAGCTTTCTCC
>DAOTPH010000191.1:0-3550 GCA_035451765.1 Bacteroidota bacterium
TCAAAGCCAAAGCCATTATTTATTGTTGCTGCTGTATTATTAGTAATTTCATTTTTGCCTGGTTTTCCATTTTTCCCATTTTTTCTTTTGGCTGCAATTTTAAGTGGATTGGGTTATTTACGCTTGCAAGCTATTAAGAAAGAAAAAGTCGAAGTAGAAAAAGAAGCACAAGTTATTAAACCCGAAGAAATCAAGCCAACTGAACAACCAATTGAAGAAGTTCTGAAAGTTGAACCTATTGAATTGGAACTTGGATACAATTTAATTCAGCTTGTGGATGAAAAGCAAGGCGGGGATTTATTTAAACGAATTACGAATATTCGCAAGCAACTTGCTCAAGAACTTGGAATATTGCTTCCCCCTGTACGAGTTAGGGATAATTTACAATTAGACCCAGAGGAATATGTTGTAAAAATACGAAATATTGAAATTGCCCGAAATAAAATTTATCCAAATCGCTTACTTGCAATGAATCCAGGAACTGCCGAGGGTAAATTGGATGGCTTACAAGTAACCGAACCTATTTTTGGATTACCAGCAACTTGGATTCAATACTCACAACGAGAAAGCGCAGAGCTGCGTGGTTTCACCGTTGTGGAAGCTTCAACGGTATTGAATACGCACTTGACAGAGCTTTTGAAACGCAATGCCGATAAGTTGCTCACCCGACAAGATGTTAAGAAATTAATTGATAATCTTGAATCAACTAATAAAGTATTAATTGATGAAATCACACAGGAGAATTTGCCACTTGCAACAATTCAAAAAGTCCTGCAAAATTTATTAATCGAGGGAATTCCAATAAGGGATTTGCCACTAATTTTGGAAAGCCTCTTGGATTATTATAAAGTTACAAAAAATACGGATGTACTGACAGAATATGTACGACATAATTTATCTGAAACAATAAAAAAATTATATCAGGATGATAATGGTGTTATTCACGTTATTGCACTCGACCCCGAAATTGAGGATGCAATGACACAATCATTGCAATCAAGTTCCAACCTCGCATTAACCACTACGTTGGGATTGCCTCCTGCGATTATAAATAATATACAAAAAAGTTTATCAAATGCAATTGATGAACTTTCAATTTTGGGTTATATGCCTGTTGTGATTTGCTCGGCACAAGTCAGGCCTTATTTCTTTAGAATGATTCACGCACAATTTCCGATGGTAAATGTGATAAGTTATACTGAATTGCCTGCTGATACAGAAATTGAAGTACATTCGAGAGTAGCTATTTCTCAAAGACAAACTGTAGCTCAAGAATAAATGAAATTGTAAAGACGACAGGGATGACGTCTCTACGAGGTAGATATATAAATATGTTTTATTTTCTTAGATTCAATTCTTTAATAACCGTACGGTATGCATTAATATCGCGATCCATAAGGTAATTAAGCAACTTACGTCGACGATTGACAAGATTAATCATTCCCCTCCGCGTATGGAAATCTTTGGGATGCGTTTCAAGATGTTTGGTAAGGTCGGCAATTCTATCGGTTAATATTGCAATTTGAACCTCTGGTTTGCCTGTATCGGTGGGATTATCGCCAAATTTTCCTACAAGTGTTGCTTTTCTTTGCTTAGTAATCATTCTTTATCCTATTGATTGAAAATATTAGAATTACAAAATTACGAAAAAAAATTAAAATACAATGTCGGCGTGACTGGATTTGAACCAGCGACCCCTACTACCCCAAAGTAGTGCGCTACCCGGGCTGCGCCACACGCCGATCTATATAAAAGAATAATACAAAATTAACGAATTTTTATGGAATTTGAATTATTAATTAAATAAAATATTTCTTGAAATCTCAAAGAAATATACTTTTGTTCTGAACTTACGACTTACGTTGTAGGTCCAAATAATATGTGCCTGCATCATCTTGATGCAGAATTTAACTATGAACAAGAGGTGGCCACCCATTGTTCAATATGCAGAGGGCTAAAGCCCTCTGTTGCGGTGTCTTTATATTTGCAACAGGTGGCTTCCGCCCTCTGCAGGAGCATTTACATCCCCCTACCCCCTTTTTTAAGGGGGAATTCTGCATCATCCTGGTGCAAGCTCACAATTTACGGCTCAAATGTCAATTGCCGTATCATCTTGCCACTTGTCGATATTTCATAAATATGCCCGCAATCTTCATAAGGTCCAAACATTGATACTGCTAATGTGCTATCAGTCAAAAATTTAGCAGAGATATCATACGCATACATACAGAAATTCTGCCTTATATTTATTATAGATACGGGTGTGACTGCGGGACACTCCCGCATTACTTTTTCCGCATCTTAACTTCCCTATTTTATTTAATTACTATTAATTTTAAATATTGAGTTTTAGATTGTGCAATCAATTTGCAGAAATATATGCCATTCTCCAAATTGCACGTATCAATTTCCTTTTTATTCAATCCAGCAGGAAATAATTCACCTTCAGAATTGAATATTTTTTCACCTAATGAATTATACAATTGAAATTCCACATTTGAAGGAGAATCAAGAACAAATGCTATTGTAAAATTGCCGGCGGTAGGGTTGGGATAGATATATGAATTCATTTTCGTTTCCATTTCATCAGTTCTTCCTGCATCATGATTAATGTTATAATTAGGTTGAGCAAGAGCTATTAAATGTCCAAAATTTTTCAATGTTTCACAAGCTCTTATTACTGATGTATCATTATTAAATTTTAGCGTCATCCATAGATAGTCATCACAATATATAGTATCCCCATTTCTTGTTATTGAGATAGAATCTTCACAAGGATTTGCTGAGGTTATTCTTTTTAGATATATTCCCCCAAATGATGTAAGGGCTTCCCTTAGCGAAATATCTGCAATAAGAGTATCAATTGGAAATTGCTGGGACATAATTTCACTTTTTTGTTTATTTATAGAATCCAGGTTTTCTTCACCTCCTGATGGGGATTCTTTTATTCTATCATAGCACAGTTTTTCTAAGTATAAAGCTTGTGGTCTAAATTTTATTATAATTTCATCAGCAACATAAGTAGATGGATCAGGAGGCCATTGATAAGAAATTGTATCTCCTCGCTCATTTGTTATAACAATCATACTGTCGATTTGGCACAGTGCAAAATTACTCGCTAAACCCAAGCACATTAAAATCAAACATAATTTTATTAAGATATTATCATATATAGGACTTAAAAACTTACGTGAAGCCTTTTCCGAAGTGAGAATTAATTTTTTCATTTCACATACTCCATTTATGGATTAAAAAATAATATATAATTCAATTTTATCGCTTTACCATAATGCGGAGTTGTATTTTCTTACTAAATGATATTTTGAAAAAAGAAAAATGAAAAGAGCATATTTTAAAAAAGCAAATATAATGAAAAAATAAAAAATATTAATTTTTTAAAAATAAATTCAATATGTAGGGGTTCAAAATTTTGAACCCCTACTTTTGGAAATTTTGAATTGTAGTATGTAGAGACACCATCTTGGTGTTTCTACACTTCAAATCCATAACCACAGAGCCAATTACTTAAATCGTTTATATAATTTAATTT
>DAOTPH010000192.1:0-3531 GCA_035451765.1 Bacteroidota bacterium
GATCCTCCACAAAATTGGCTTGAAGCAGAACGTTCAGCATTTACTCCTTTCAATACTGCGCCAATAGCGGGCTTGGCTCAGTTATATTATGCTAAAGGAGATTATAATCAAGCTCTCAATTATTTGAAATTGCTTGGAACATTGGAACCAAATAATGAAAATGCTAATGCCTTTTTAGTTCAAATTTATCAAGATATGGGCAAACCTGATGATGCATTTAAATATGTCAACGAACTTATTCAAAAAAATCCAAAAAATAAGTTCTATTGGACGCAACTTGCTGATATGCAACAAAATGATAAAAAATATGATGAAGCTATTGCAAGCTATGAAAAAGCACTCGAAATAGATCCAACTTATTATGTAGCAATTAGAAACATTGCAGCAGCATATAAAAATAAGGCAAGTGTAATACAAAGGCAGCAAGCAGATAAATTAGATAAAGATAAAAATTATAAACCAAATCCTGAAGAGTATTTCCCGTATTTGAGAAAATCAGCTGAATATTTTGAAAAAGCCACAAAAACCAAGCAATATCAAAATGATTATCGAGTATATGCTGACCTTGCAAATATCTATTTTGTTTTAAATGAAACTGATAAGCTTAATCAAAATATAACAAAACTTGAATCGCTCGAAAGCTCTGTGCCCGAAGGTGAAAAGGAAAGCTATTATTTGAATTTATTAAAATTATACAGTGATTTGAAAAGATCAGATAAGGTAAAAGAGATCCAAGAAAAAATAAAATAGGAGGAAAAATGGATAAAGACAATCAACAACCCCAACAAATAAATATTCAGCTTGGTGAGAAAGAAGCTGAAGGAATTTATTCAAATTTAGCGATTATATCTCATTCTAATGCAGAGTTTATAATCGATTTTACAAGAATATTGCCTGGTGTTCCAAATGCAAAGGTGTTCGCACGCATTATTATGTCTCCTGTACATACAAAGATGCTTGCTCGGGCATTGAATGAAAATATTCGCAAATTTGAGCAGCAGTACGGTGAAATTAAAATTGATGATAGAGGTGGAAATCAATTAGGAAATTTTCCCGGATTTCCACCTCCTGGAAATATAATTAATTAGTCATTAATGACTGATTTCATCGGTTACCATTTCTTATTAATATAATTATGTATATAATAATATACATAATTATATTTTATTTATAAATTAAATTCAAAATTATGATTATTAAGTATATGTCGTTATTATTTTATTTTACTGATTATTAGATAAATAAATGAAACAAGGTAAAGCAGATCTAATTATGGTTGGTATCTCATTTTTATGGGGGCTGACTTTTATTTTTACAAAATTAGGAATTGCAGATACAAATGAATCTCTATTTCTGATTCTTCGTTTTATTATTGCTTGTTTATGCATTGTAATATTTTTCCCAGGTAATCTTAAGAATTTTGATTCGGCATCAAAGAAAAATGGGCTAATTCTTGGTTTGCTTTATGGTGTTGGTTTTTTATTGCAAACTTATGGATTAAAATATACATCAGTACCAAAATCTGCTTTTATTACGGGATTGTCTGTTTCATTTGTTCCTTTTGTTTTTTGGATCTTGGAACGAAAGCATATTTCTAAATATTCAATTTTTGCTGTTGCTGTGGCTACAATAGGATTATATTTATTCACAAATCCTGATTTTAATGAATTAAACATCGGGGATTTACTTACGCTAATTTCAACGATTTTTTGGGCATTATATATAACATTAATGGATACTTATACAAGGGGAAGGGAAGATTTATCGTATACAGTTCAATTAACTTTTTTACAATTTTTTATAACTTTAATATTATCACTATTTACATTTTTTATAATAGATTTTCAAAAATTATACTTTAATTTCTCAGCAATATTGATTATTGCATTGATATATAATGGAATAATGGCGTCTTTCCTGGCAGCTTTTCTCGAAACTCGCTACCAAAAGTATACCAATCCCGTTAAAGCTGCCCTGATATTTTCACTCGAACCGATTATTGCAAGTGTTGCTTCTGTATTTGTGTTTAAATCTTCTTTTTCTTTGCGAGAGATATTTGGCGCAATTCTAATGTTAGGTGGTATAATTTTCTCTGAAATCGCTCCAATAATTATCAATAAACATAATAGCACAAAACAAAAGGCTGTAGATGAAATTATTTGAAGCAAATTTCGTGATTGCAGCGCATAATCCCAGGGAGTTTCCACCCGAAACAATACCTGAAATTGCCTTTGCAGGACGTTCAAATGTTGGCAAATCAAGTTTTATAAATATGATTGTACTTCGGAATAATCTTGCAAAAACATCGCAAAATCCTGGCAAAACGCAATCAATTAATTTCTTTAATGTTGAAAATCAGTTTATGCTTGTCGATTTGCCAGGATTTGGATATGCCAAAGCAAGCAAATCTGATAGGGAAAGCTGGCAGAAATTGATTTATGATTATATTTTAAATCGTAAAAATTTGAAATTTACGACAGTATTAATTGATTGCCGTATTGAACCTATCAAATTGGATCTTGCTTTGATTGAGTGGTTAGAAAATGCACAAAAGGAATATTTGATTGCACTAACAAAAGTAGATAAAATCTCTACCTCACTTTTAAATTCTAAGATATCTCAATGGAAATTTTTAACAAATCAATGCAAGCATCTAATTGAGATAATTCCCACATCATCAATTAACCGCACAGGTCGGGAAGAATTCTTAGCTATTTTAAAAAGATACATTTAAAAATAAAAAAATACCTAAAATATATAATTTTTAATAAAATTCAATTTGGAAATTTGATTAATTTTAGTAATTTTGAATTTGAATTTTGTAATAATTCTTTTCATTAATTAGTAAATTTTTTAAAAGAAATAAAAAAGAAATTTGGAGGATTATAAGATGAAATCTAACATATTTACCATCATTTGCGTAATCGCAGGATTGCTTTCTATTAGTATTTTCTTAACTGATTGTAGTAATAAGAATGTAAAGAAATATCTAGACAATGGCATTGCAAAGTACAATGAAGGGGATTTTAATGGTGCTTTAGAGCAATTTAGTAAAGCAATTGAAATTGACCCAGAATATGCAGATGCATATAACAATCGTGGGCTTGTCAAAGATAATATTGGTGATTATTATGGTGCAATAACAGACTACGACAAAGCATTAAGCTTAAGTAATAATGATGCAACTGTATATTTCAACCGTGGCCTTGCCAAATCACATCTTGGGGATTACAAAGGTGCTATTGCTGATTATGATAAAGCAATTGCAATACATCCAAATGATCCTGATGCATATAACAATCGTGGGCTAACAAAAGAACATTTTGGTGATTATAAGGGTGCAATCGAGGACTATAATAAAGCAATTGAAATTAATCCTAATTATTCTGAGGCATATAATAATCGTGGATTAGTCAAAGATGATATCGGCGATTATCAGGGTGCAATTGCAGATTACAATAAGGCAATAGAGTTAAACCCTAAATTCTATAAGGCATATAACAATAGAGGCTTAACGAAAGGTCATATTGG
>DAOTPH010000193.1:0-3483 GCA_035451765.1 Bacteroidota bacterium
CCTTAATTTGAATTTTTTCGATTTCTTTATGAAAAATAAACTTTGCATTACTGTAATTTTTATATCATTTATTGCATCCTATTCTCCCTTTGCTGAAGAACCGCAAAAAGAAACTCAGAACAGATTTTTAGTTGATTTGAACCTTGATCCTGTTTTTGGGTTTTACCCTGAAATCTATGTCTATTACCCATTATCGAAAAATATCGAATTGAATTTCTATGCAACATTTTGGGTAAGTGGTATTAGGGATGATTCGTCAACATTGGCAACAGAGTTTGGTGTGGGGCTGGATTTCAAATTCTTTGATGGTGATTTGGTATTAACTCCATCAATTGGCATAGGTAGTGGTAATTTTCAAAGCGGGGGAGGCAGACCAGTAGTTGGCGATAATATCGTTCCATCGCTTACAGCTGATATTGAATTATTTAATAAGATCCATATTGAGGGGATGGGAATATATTGGAAATCATTTCGCCACGAATCGAAAATTACTAATTATTTAGACCAAGTCGAATGGCTTGCTAATGCTGAATATCATATTAGCGATTTGTTTGATGTTGGGATTTATATGGATCAATATTTAATTTATGAATTTAATAACTGGTGGTCAGATTTTTATTCTGTTTATTTGTGGTTTGGACCTTCGATAAAAGTGAAAGTTAAAAATAATTATCTATGGTTCTCTGCAGGTGTGGATTTGATTGATTATCTTGATAAGACATTGCCAAGCAATAAAAAATCATTTAAAGATTACTATAAATTAACAGCAAATTTTGAATTATAAATTAGAATATCATTAATATCGTTATTAAAGAAGAAATTCGTAATTTTGTAATAAATAAGATCGCGGAGAGGAGCAATTGGTAGCTCGTCGGGCTCATAACCCGAAGGTTGCAGGTTCGAGTCCTGTCTCCGCTACAAAAATCAATTATTCAGTTTTTACTTTTCTTGTTCTAATAAATCCAAAGCACGAATAAATCTAGTCATTCCAATTCCTCCTCCAAATTATAAACTCCTAATTATAATATTAAAAAAACCGCTAAAAAGCGGTTGAAAAATTGAATATCTTTGTATAAATTTTGAAAAAAGATGAGAAAGACAAAAAAATACCCAACTTGAAAAAGTTGGGTATTTTCATTTTTTAGTTTTCTATCTATAAGAAAAACGAATTCTCTGATTTTTTTAACTTTTGGCAATATTTTTCTTTCAGCATTAATTACTGAAAATTAAAATTAGGAAAAAAATTAAAATTAAAATAAATATTACAAAATTATAGAGTATGCAAATGATGATTGAAATCATAATAAGTTTATGAAACAAAATTTGAAATTTTCCGTCTGTAATTATTCAAAATGAGAAATGAATGTATTATCGCAAGTTCTCAATCAGTATTTTTATTATTATTTTGTTGATAATTCAATTTATCCTTTCTTCTTGTTCCTCGAATAAAAGCCGTAGTGAAAATGCCAAGAAGCAAGATATGCACGAAGTTGAAATTTTTATTGCAACCCCAACTTCTATTGTAAATGAAATATATACAACAGGCACAATTTTAGCTGATGAACAAATCGATATAAAAGCTCCAATTCCCGGGCAAATTATGTCCATTAATTTTAAAGAAGGTCAAAATGTTCGTCAAGGTCAATTACTTATTAAAATTGATGACCGAGATTGGAAAGCTCAATTAACAGCGCTACAGGTAAAACTTGCGAAAGCAAAAAAAGATTTAGATAGAACGCAAGAACTATATATAATTAATGGAGCAAGTTTGCAAGATGTTGAAAATCTCCAAACTAATATTGCGGATTTGCAAGCACAAATTGATCAATTAAAAGTCAATATTGATTATGCAAATATCACAGCGCCATTTGCCGGGAAAATTGGATTACGAAATATTAGTGTTGGCGCTTATGTTTCAGCAGGACAATATATAACAACCCTTGTCAAAGCAAATCCAATTAAAATAGATTTCCAAGTGCCTGCAGAGTATATTGGGCAGATAAAAGAAGGGCAAAATGTGCAAGCAATTTCTAAATCTACAAATGACACAATCTATGCAAAAATATATGCTTTTGACCCTGGAATATCGACTACATCAAGGAATTTGAATGTAAGAGCAATAGCAGATAATTCTCGTAATAAATTCCGACCCGGCGATTTTCTTGAAGTAAGAGTTATGCTTGGAAAAATTGAAAATGCTATTATGTTACCCGCTGAATCTATCATTCCGAATTTGGATAAACAAGTTGTTTATCTTTATAAAAACGGGAAAGTATCCCAAACCGCTGTAGAAACAGGACTGCGTACTGATAGTACAATCTATATAGTTAAAGGTATAAAAACGGGCGATACAATAATAACGACAGGTCTACTGCAGCTTCGACCTGGTATGAATGTAAAAGTTCGTAACATAATGTGATGAGTATTAATTAAAATGACCCTTTCAGATTTAAGTATAAAAAGGCCAGTTCTGGCAATAGTATTTTCTTTAATAATTATTTTATTCGGCTTAGTTGGATATTCCTCTTTAGGCGTTAGAGAATATCCAAGCGTAGATCCTCCAATCATTTCGGTAAGGACAACATATACAGGTGCTAATGCTGATATAATAGAATCTCAAATAACTGAAGTTATTGAAGAGGCAATTAGCGGTGTTCAAGGTATTAAAAACATTAGCTCAACTAGTTCGGATGGTCGTAGTTCGATTACAATTGAATTCGATTTAAATACAGATATGGAAACCGCTGCGAATGATATTCGAGATAAAGTCTCACAAGTTGTTCGACGGCTCCCACCTGATTGTGATCCCCCTGTTGTAACAAAAGCAGATGCTGATGCACAAACAATTTATGTGGTTACTTTGCAAAGCAATCAACGCAATTTAATGGAACTTACTGAAATTGCTAATAACGTTGTAAAAGAACGAATGCAGACAATAAAAGGAGTAAGCCAAATTTATATATGGGGTGAAAAAAGATATGCAATGAGGCTAATACTTGACCCAACTAAAATGGAAGCGTTTTCTCTAACTCCTATGGATGTCTCAAATGCTCTTCAAACTCAAAATGTAGAATTGCCAACAGGTTTAATCGATAATAAGGCAACAGAACTATCAGTAAGAACAGTAGGGCGATTGTCAACCCCTGAACAATTCGATAATCTAATTATCGCCGAGCGAAATGGTGCTTTAATTAAATTGCGTGATATTGGAAAAGCAGTGCTTGGTGCTGAGAATGAAAGAACGATTATGCGCGGAAATGGAGGAATTCCGATGGTTGGAGTGGCACTTATGCCTCAACCTGGTTCAAATTATATCGATATTGTAAATCAAGCTAAACAAAAAGTAGAAAATTTAAAGAAGGAATTACCTTCATATATTATTACGAATGTTGTTTTGGATAATACAAAAAGTATACGTAAAGGAATATCGGAAGTACTTGAAACTATTTTTATTTCCTTTTTCCTTGTTATTTTGGTTGTATT
>DAOTPH010000194.1:0-3447 GCA_035451765.1 Bacteroidota bacterium
CGCCTTCACGTGAGCAGAAACTTTTTCAGGAGTTTCTCCAAAAGAACGAATTCCAATCACCGGGTTTGCGGGATTGGAATTAATATCAGCAACAGGAGCCAGATTCCAGTATGCTCCTATTGCTTTAGCTTCTTGAGCAATTGCTTGAGCAGCTTGCCTGGTATAATTTGTGGAATTAAGATATCCTAAAGCATAAGCATGAGGAAATTCAGTGCCTTCTGTTAGCCTCATTGCTATACCATTTTCAAAATCGCCACAAAATAGCAGTGGCAAATCAGTTTGGAATTGCAATTCATTTGTCAATCTTATATTTTCCTCAATATTACCGCCAAAAAGACAAAATCCCCCCACACCCAATTTAACCAAATTTGAAATTTGGAATTTATAATTTTCATCAATAAAATATCTATAAGTATCTAATCGCGGGAATATTACCTGTGCTGCAAGCTTATTAATTTCCCAGTTACTAATTTGCTTCATTTACTGTTAGATTTGATTTCACAATCATTTTGCTCAAATTCAATGATCTTATTTTTTATCTCTTCAGGTATTGGAGTTGATTGCATTGTAGATTGGTCAATATAAACATAGACTGTTTCAGCTCTTGAAAGCAATGTGCCATCTTTTTTAATCATAATGTTTTCAAATGAAAATGAGGATGTTCTAATTTGAGAAATTCTGCAATAAACAGTATATTCATCTCCGTAAAATCCTGGATTGAAATAATCAATCGTATGATGTACAGTTAGAACGGGAAATTTTGAGCGGAGGTCATTGAGTTTCTCTACAAATCCCAGTTTTCGCATATATGCTAATCTTGAATTTTCAAAAATATATAAATATTGAATATTATAAAGAACTTGTAATGCATCAATTTGATAAAATTCCACAATACCATCGCTACTAAAATGGAATTTTTTCAGTTCTCGCTCGAGATTAAATTTTTCTTTCATAATATTATCTGACAAAATTAATGTAAAATGTATATAAACGATTGATTTAAAAGATGAGCATATAATTCCCCAAGACATAGCATAATGCTCATAATTGCAGGGACAATTATATTATCATCAATTTTAATGATCTTAGAAACTGCTTCTCCAAATGTTGCCAAAAACACACCTAAAAATCCAAAAATTAAATATATTATACCTGGATGAAAAATAAAGAAATATACCCATATAACAGTCACACCTGCAAGAAAAAATGCGACGCTTCCTTCTAATGTTTTTTTCTTAAATATTTCATTCTGTCCAAATCTTCTGCCAATAATGGCTGATGATAAATCGCATACAACAATTATCGTCATCGCTACTACCGCCACAAATTTTGGAAAAATCAAAACAACAAAAAATGCACTAATCATCATACACGAAGCACCATTTAGATAAGGCAAATCCTTCTTATTTTCGTGTTCTCTTAATATTTCGCCAAAAAATTTGTTGATTAATCCTCTTACATAATCATTTCTTTTGCTAAGAATATCGACTATGACATGTGCTACCATTAATACAAATAAAATAGGAATAGCAACATTTTTTGAAACGAATATATAAATTATTGGAATTAATAAAGATAATATATGTATTGATTTCCTTTTCAGCTCCGCTGAGAATGAAATATCCTCATCTTTCTGATCCTTTGTTTTATAGTATGATTTATTATTTTCTAATAATATATTATTAGAAATCAATGATTCTACATCTATAATATGTCCTAGTATAGCTTTTGTAATATTCTTTGTAAAATTCATAAATAATCAAAAAAATTTAACAATTTTTACACTTTCTTAATGAAATAATGAAAAAATAACTTTATAAATTTTGCAAATTATGAAAATATCATTAATTTGAGAACTTTATAAAATGAAAAATGAATATTTTAATTGCAGCAACCGAAGCAACACCCCTAGCAAAAGCAGGTGGATTGGGCGATATGGTTTCATTTCTGGCAAAAGAATGGAAAGCCTTAGGGCATAATCCTATTGTGGTTATACCTAAATATGGATTTATTGATACAACAAAATATGGGTTTGAAAATACATATAAAACCCTAATTGTTCAAATGGGCTATTGGAATGAATACGCTGGTTTATGGCAAGGTAAATTGCCAAACAGCGATGTACCTCTGTACTTGATAGAGCATAATCTTTATTTTGACCGTAAAGGCATTTATGGTGACCCATTAGAGTATTCTGATAATGATAGAAGATTTATATTTTTAAGCAAAGCTATATTTGAAGTTGCTCGAGCTATCGGATTTTCTCCCGATATTATTCACGCAAATGATTATCATACTGCTTTCTCAATGGCATTTCTGAAAGAATTCTACAAAATTGACCCCTTATTTTCCAATGCAAAGGGCGTATTTTCTGTTCATAATATTGCTCATCAAGGACGGTTCAATCCTAATACTGCCTTGCTTTATGCAGGAATTGGAAGGGATAAATTTTATCCAATGTCACCTTATGAATTTTATGGTTCAGTAAATGCTATGAAAGTGGGTATCGCATTTGCTGATAAAGTTACTACTGTTAGTCCAACTTATGCTCGTGAGGTTCATTACCCGTATTTTGCAGAAGGTCTTGAGGGTGTAATTAGTGCAAAAGGTGATGATTTTATTGGCATTTTAAATGGTGTGGATTATTCTGAATGGAATCCAGCGGTTGATAATTTAATTTATTATAAATATGATATAAACACATTATCACAAAAATCTCAAAATAAATATGCACTCCTCAAAGAATTCGGGCTGAACGGTTCAAATAATCTTGATGCCCCTTTGATTGGAATGGTCAGTCGACTTACTGAACAAAAAGGAATTGATTTAGTTATCAATAAAATTGAAAACTTGCTCGAAAATAATGACTTTAAATTCATTATGCTTGGCTCTGGAGATTATAGTTATGAACAATTTTTCAATTATTTATGTGCAAGATTTCCAAAACAAGCAATAACCTTTATCGGACATAATAATGTATTATCGCATAAAGTAATTTCCGCATCAGATTATTTATTAATGCCTTCTCGTTATGAACCTTGTGGACTGACTCAAATGTTTGCTCTAAAATATGGAACAATTCCAATTGTGCGGGAAACGGGTGGACTCGCTGATACTGTAATTGAATATAATCCTTATAAATTTACAGGTACAGGGTTTACTTTTTATCAATATAATGCTGATGATATGGCAAATGCAATTCTACGGGCATTAAATATTTATAACTCAGAACCGCATTGGGATAAAATACGCGAAAACGCAATGGAACAGGATTTCTCAATCCGTAAAACAGCAGAAAAATATCTGGAATTATTTGAAAGTATATTATAAAATATTTATATAAAATTATGTGTATCAAAAGCATCCGTGCAAGTGGCTAAATATTACAGGTGGCTAAAACCACCTGTTGCAAATTCCCCCTTAAAAAAGGGGGTAGGGGGATGTTCC
>DAOTPH010000195.1:0-3446 GCA_035451765.1 Bacteroidota bacterium
ACGTGGTATAGATTTATTTATAATTCAATCTACCTTTGCACCATCTGATAATATTTTTGAATTATTAATGCTTATTGATGCAGCGAAACGTGCGTCAGTGAAACGTGTTTGTGCTGTTATTCCATATTATGGATATGCTCGTCAAGATAGAAAAGATCAACCGCGTGTTTCCATAACAGCAAAGTTAGTTGCAAATTTAATCGTTAGAGCGGGTGCCGATAGGGTTATTACAATTGATTTGCATTCCTCGCAAATTCAAGGTTTTTTTGATATTCCAATGGATAATTTGTATGCATCACCTGTTCTTATTAAAGAAGCAAAAAAATTGAATTTAAACCCGATTGCAATTGCATCCCCTGATGTTGGAGGTGTAAAAACAGCACGCTCTTATGCACGGCGTTTAGGTGGTAATTTGCTTGTGGTTGATAAACGACGCCCCGATCACAATGTGGCAGAAATTATGAATATCATAGGTGATCCACGCGATAAAAATATTTTTATTGTTGATGATATAATTGATACAGGAAGTACATTTTTAAATTGTGCTGTTGCATTAAAAGAAAATGGAGCACTCGATATTTATGGAATTTGCTCTCATCCCGTTTTATCAGGCAATGCAATTGAAAAAATTGAGCAAAGTGATGCGATCAAACAAATTTTTGTTACAGATACAATTCCTCTTAAACAAGAACTAACGAAATTCAAAGTAGTTACTGTATCTGAATTGCTTGCCGAAGCTATCTTGCGCACTCATGATAATCGATCTGTTAGTACTCTTTTCGATATTGAGAGATAAAATTTTTTGGAAGTTATAAATATTAATAAATAATTTAGTTATTATACTGAAAATAAAATAGAAATATAAAATGAAGACAGTTGAATTAAATGTAAAAACCCGAGAAAAGGGGAGTAAAATTGCAAAAGAATTAAGGCAAAATAATTGTGTTCCAATTAATTATTATGCAGGTGGAAAAGAAAACCTAAATCTTTACGCAAAAGCACGTGATTTACGAGATATTATATATACAAATCATAAGCCAATTGTATTATTACATATTGACGGAAATACTGAGCCATTAAAATGCATTGTCAAAGAAATTTCATTTGACCCTGTCACTGAAAAAATTATGCATATTGACTTCCTAGGTTTAGTAGATAATCATTTGCTTTATACAGAATTACCCATAATACTGAAAGGGACACCGGAAGGTGCTCGACTGGGCGGAGTTTTGCAGCAAACGCTTCGTAAAATAAAAGTTCGTACCATCCCCGAATTATTGAGTGATTCAATCGAAATCGATATATCTAATCTTGAACTTGGTAAGTCAGTGCAAGTAAAAGATATTCAAAGGGAAGGATGGAAATTTTCACTTCCTCCTGACACTGTAATATGCTCCTTGAAGCATTCGCGAATTCAATCAAGTTAATTAATAAATTGAATATATCAAATCTCAAATGCAAAAAGTTGCATTAATTCTTGCAGGTGGCTATGGGTCGCGTCTGTGGCCATTTAGTACTGAATCTAACCCAAAGCAATTTTCTCATTTCTTTGGTGAAGGCTCTATGCTAGTGAACACTTATCAAAGAATATTGAATTTTTTCGATAAGCAAAACATTTTCGTCATCTCTCAATCAATTTTTTATGATAAAATCAAAGAGCAATTACCCGACCTTTCTAATGAAAATATTATCCTTGAACCATATTTAAGAAGCACATCTGCTGCTATTACTTATGCAAATCTGTACCTTCAATACGCTTATACTGATAATTTTATTCTAAATGTTTTTCCCTCAGATCATTTAATCTCAAATTTAAGTGAGTTTTCAAATAGCTTAGAAATTGCGCAAGAAGCTGCCGAATCTCTTAAAGCGATTCTTACTCTTGGAATTATACCAACTTATCCCGAAACACAATTCGGCTATATTAATATTGATGATACAATTAAAATGCCTGGCTTTTTTGAAAAAAATGTCAGATTTGTAAAAAATTTCGCCGAGAAACCCGATAAAGGTACGGCAGAACGTTTCATCCAATCGGGTGATTTTGTTTGGAATTCGGGTATATTTGTGTTTCTCTCGGATGTACTTTGGAAAGAATTGCAAATTAATCTCCCAGAATTTTATAAGCTTTTTAATGATTTAAAATTATCATTTGGCTCACCTTATTTTGCTCGTAAATTGGATCATACTTATCGCAGCTTGCCAACAATTTCATTTGATAATGGGATTCTTGAAAAATCAAAAAATGTGTTTTGTGTTTTATCAAATTTTGAGTGGTCCGACCTTGAAAGTTGGGATGAAGTATATCGCCAAGCAAAAAAAGATATACATAATAATTTTGTGAATGGCGAGGTCATTAACCTCCAAACAGAAGGTGTTTATATTCTTGCTAAAGATAGATTAGTAGCAACAATTGGAGTTAGTGATTTAATTATTGTCGAAACTGAAAAAGCCACACTTATTTGCAAGCGAGGGGAAACCGAAAAAGTCAAAAAAATTATTGATTACCTTCGTAGCAAAGGAATTAAAGATTATTTATAATACTAAATTTAATTTAAAATGAAATCCGCAAAGACAAAAATTGTATGCACAATTGGACCTGCGTGCAATACTAAAAATATATTATTGGAACTTGCAAATTCAGGAATGGATGTTGCAAGACTTAATTTTTCCCATGGCGATTATGAAACGCATTCTCGAGCGATTAATAATATTCGGGAAATTGAAGCTGAATATGGATTTACTATTGGTATAATGCAAGATATCCAAGGACCAAAAATTAGAATTGGATTGGTCGAAAATGGTGCAGTCAATCTTATTGATAATCAAGAATTTGTCATTACGACTGAAGATATAGAGCTTGGAAATTCAAAAATTGTTAGTACATCATATAAAGATTTACCCCTTGAAGTCAAACCTGGTAATACAATACTCATTGACGACGGCTATATAATTTTAAAAGCAAACCGAATTGATGAAAAAAATATCTATACAACAGTAATTAAAGGTGGTATTTTAAAGGATCGTAAAGGTATTATTGTTCCAAAATCCAAAAGTATTGCTCCAACACTAAATGAAAAAGATTTGAATGATTTGAAATTTGGACTTGGAGCCGGCATTGATTTTATTTCTCTTTCATTTGTTAGGTCGCATAATGATTTAATTGAAATCAGAACAGCGATGAAAATTTATGGCCGCATTGTTCCATTAATCGCAAAAATTGAACGTGCGGAAGCATTTGATGATATTGATGAGATAATCCAACAATCTGATGGAATTATGATAGCCCGCGGCGACCTTGGACTTGAAATGCCACTTGAGGATATTCCAATTTTACAAAAAGAATTGATTCACAAAGCAAATAAATATGGCAAACCTGCTATTACAGCAACTCAAATGCTTGAATCAATGATTAATAATCCACTCCCTACTCGTGCAGAAGTCAC
>DAOTPH010000196.1:0-3394 GCA_035451765.1 Bacteroidota bacterium
ACTGACGTTTCTGAAAATGATTTATACCCTGTCTATTGCTTCTCTATTCCAGGCTCAGGCTCGCAAATAATGCTTTCCCAAAGTGGTCGAGTTAGTTCTTCTGTTGATAATGGAAATACATTTAAACCAGTTCTAACTAAGAAAAATGAAATCCTATCACTTGGTCAATATCAATTTATTGAAGGTAGAGTAAAATTATGGGAAGTTGGCAATTCTCTAAGTTTTTTAATATTCGATAATGTCACTTCAATCTATGAACCAATCGAAAAAAGCAATATCACAATTACACCAAGTCCAGCTAATAATTATATAAATATTACAATTCCTGAAAATTCTGCCAAAATAAAATCAATTTTTATTTCAAATATACTTGGAGAAAAAGTAATTGACCTATCCGACTTTAATCGTACAGATAATTCCTCCTGCATTGATATTAGCAAATTGACTTCAGGAATTTATATTGTGATTATTTCAACCGAAACAAAGAATTATTTTGGGAAAATAATTGTTAATAAATAATAATTATTTCCGTAGAGGCTTAAAATTTCATGTAGAGGCTTAATATTTTCCGTATAGGCTTAAAATTTTAAGCCTCTACTTCCCTGAAATATCCAATTCTTTAACCAATATACTGGGTGTTATAATTTGTGAATTTTGTAATGGGTCATTTGCAATGGCAATTATATTTTGCAAAATATTTTGCAAATTTCCCGAAAATGTAAATTCATTCACAGGATATGCAAGCTCGCCATTGATTATCATCATCCCCGCTGCACCTTTCGATATATCACCCGTTGTAGGATTAAGTCCGTGGCCAATTGTAGAAGTAATTAGAATGCCCTTATCAATACTTTTAATTAAAGCATCTTGTGATAAATTTCCGCTTGCTAATATAAAATTGGTTATTCCCGAAGAATGTCCTGTTGATTTCATATTTAATTTCCTTGCTGCATAAGTTCCAAGCAGATAACTTTTAAGTATTCCATTTTCAATTACAATAGTTTTTCGTGTTGGCACCCCATCGCTATCAAAGGGACGACTTCCGAGCCCGCCAGGAATTAAACCGTCATCAATAATATTGACAATTGGATTTGCAATTTCCAAATTTAATTTCCCCGCAAGAAAGCTTCGGTTTAAATAAATATTATTTCCATTGACACAAGCGCTCAGAAAGCCTAAAATTTCCGCTGCTATATTTGGCTCAAATATGATTGGTAATTTCTGGGATTCAATTTTTTTTGCACCAATTAATCGCGTAGTTCTATGAATAGCAGTTTTGGCAATTTCCTCAATTGGTGGAAGAGCTTCCAACGCAACCCGATTTTCCCACCAACCCTCTTCATAGAGCTCATCTGACGCACCTGATTGTAAGGGCAATTCATGAATTGCCCCTACAGCCACACCCGCTTGCAAAAAGACTCCTGCTGATACTGAAGAAGACTTAAATGAACCTGCAAACCCATTTGAATTTGATAAATATATTGAGCTAATATTTGTCGAAAATTGCGAACCAAGCGAATTTGTAATACGTTTATCTGATAGAGCAATACTTTCCATTTCTTTTGCTTGAGAGATTTTCCAATCAGGTGATAATTCCTCTATTTTTGGGTCATATAAATTGAGCGAGCTGCTATTGATATTGCTTTGCTCTAATTCTGCAAGGCGAGCATAAGGATCTGCCTCACTATATTTTGCCCTTTGAATTGTCGATAACACCAAATTTTCTACAACTTCTTTCCTTAAATCTGAAGTAGATGCTGTTGCAACTCTATCATCAACTAAAACTTTCATTCCCATTGATTTTGAAATTGCTTTATTGAATTGTTGAATTTCCCCTTGACGCACCTCTACATCGAAATCATCAGAAATTGAATGAGCAATTTGTATTTGGCTTGCTCCATTTTTAAAAGCAAATTGTATGATTTCCTCATTATAATCGAGATAATTAGTTAATTCCATTAATACCTCCCACAGTCATTTTTGAAATTTTTAACGTTGGTGTTCCACTGGTCACAGAAACGCTTTGTCCTTGCTTCCCGCAAGTGCCAAGGAAAAATCCCATATCGTTTCCGACCATTTCTATATTTTTTAATATATCGAGATTCATTCCAATTAGTGTTACATTTTTGATTGGTGCAGTTAATTTTCCATTTTCAATTAAATAGCCAAGATTTAAAGAGAAAGTAAATTTGCCTGTTCCCTCTACCATTCCACCTTGAAAAGATTTTGCATAAATCCCATATTTTGTAGATTCAATGATTTCCTGAGGCGAGTACTCCCCCTGCATCAGTACAGTATTGCTCATTCTTGGAATTGGGATGCTTTGGAAAGATTCGCGTCGCCCGTGGCCATTGCGTTTGTGCTTCAGTAATTTTGAGGATAAGTAGTCATTCATAAATCCAACAATTTTTCCTTTTTCGATTAACATTATATTTTCCGTATCGCAACCCTCATCATCTATATTTAAGCTCCCGCGATAATTTGGGATTGTAGGGTCATCATAAATGCTAACATTTGGATTTGCAACTACTTCACCAAATTTGTTCCACATAACCGATGTTTTTTGCCATATTCCATCCGCTTCAAGTGGATGACCAACAGCTTCGTGAATCATTACACCTGATTCCTCGCTTCCAAGCACAACAGGCAACTCTCCCGATGGTGCATTCCTTGCTGATAACAAAATTATTGCTTCCTGGCTTGCCCGCTTTCCAATGGATTCAGGCGTTTCTACTGATTTATAGAATTCCATACCTGCACGTCCGCCATTATTTGCTATTGCTGTTGTTTTATTTTGCCCATCCTCAGCAGTTGCCGCAACCATCAATCTTGTTTGAGGTCGTTCATCTGAAATAAGTAAGCCTTCCGAATTTGCAATAGTAATAAAATCGTAGCTTGATGCAAGCGATGATGTGATTTTTGTGATTCTGTTATCGTATTTTTTTGCAGAATTATATGCATCTCTTACCAAATTGATTTGCTCAGAAATTTCTGCTTTAATGACGGGGGACTGCAAATCATATATATTTTTTGATTTATTTTTTAGTTGTAAAAATTTTGGAGAAATATTATGTTGATTTTTTGCAATTATAGCAGCATTACGTGCGGTATCAACCAATTTTTCATTGCTCAGATCGCTTGTATATGCATATCCTGTTTGTATTCCGTCAATTACTCTAATTCCAACACCAAGCAAAATACTTGTGGAAGTATTTTTAATAATATCTTCCTCCATTTTAATTGATAGACTTGTCCCATATTGAAAATATATATCTGCAAAATCGCCACCTTGCGATAGTGCAATAGAAAGCAGACGCAGTAATATAGTCTCATCTAATCCAAAATCTTGTATATTCATTTGTTAATTAAATTAAAGTTTTATTTGACGTATTAA
>DAOTPH010000197.1:0-3384 GCA_035451765.1 Bacteroidota bacterium
CATAAGTGTCATAAAAAATGCCCTTAACATTATTATAAATTGTTGAGGAATGATGACCCTGTGGCAGCCAATTTGCATAACATAAATTTGATAAAAATAAATCTAAATTACCATCATTATCGTAATCATACCAATCGCATCCTGTTCCATAATCAGAAACATTTTGAGTTCCCACTTTATTTAAATCAATATTTTTTGAATCAGTTACATCAACAAAATTAAACAATCCTTGGCTCTCCCACAATTCATCCCTTTGAAAATATCCATTTGCTACATATAAATCTTGCAATCCATCATTATTATAATCTACAAATTGACAAGCTGTGCTTGCACGTGCGGGGTTTGTTTTGCAAGCTAAACTTTGATTCATAAATGAATAATTTCCATTGTTCTTATAGAAATAATTAGGCAAAACTGTAGGAGGATCGGTTGCAGTCACTGATTGAGCAACAAAAAAATCAGGTAAACCATCATAATTAGCATCTGTAAAACTCAAACCTGAGACATTAGTGAATTTTGTCATTGATAATTCCTTCTTTGTCAAATTTCCATTTCCATCATTTATATATAATACATTTGATACCGAAGCATCTTTACTTGAAAATAGAAAAAGAATATCCAAATCTCCGTCGTTATCAATATCAACAAATGCATTAGCCGATGGATTGCCTTCCAATCCAAGTTTATTAGTCATATCTTGCAACCTTGTTCCATCAGAACTAGTGTATAATCTGCCTGATACAAGAAAATCTTGATAACCATCGTTATTAAAATCAGCACAAGCGACGCTATTACCTGGGAGATTGAAAGACATACCGAGTGTCCCTGTATAATCACGAAAGTATTTACCGGCGGGATTATCAGGAATGGAAGTATAAACTAAATCTGCAAAAAATGAATGATTAGCATAAGTCCAAATATAATCTGATGAATCCATATTTACAAAATATTGATAATAATAACCCGTAATGCCTTGCCCCGGTTGACACGTAGGATTATATTGAGTTTGATTAGTAGCAAAATAACATTTTGTGTAGTTTTTTATCTTTACAGCAATGTACAATTGATGTCCATAAAAGTAAATTGGTTTTGGTAAATTAAAAACAACCCCTAAAGGTGTATCGGAACCTGCAAAAGTATAGTTGGCAGTTGCCAGAACATCTTGACCTGTATATACAAATAATGTCGGCAATGCAGAGCCGCCCTCATTTCCAAGTAATTTTACTTCTACTTCTGAGCCACTACCAAATAAATAAATGGTGAATGAATTAATAGATATAGGGCTGCTAATCTCAAATCTTTGGAATTGCCATGTGGGTTTCATTTGGTCCGTAATGAAATGAGCAACTTCATCAGTGCGTGTCCAATAACGGAGTGTATCTTGTGCTTTTAAAGATATAAACGAAAATAATAAAACAACAAGAACAAAAACCTTTTTCATCATTAACCTTATTGAAAAATTACTAAATGCAAAATACAAAAAAATATTTGATTATTATAAAATTTTGTATTTGAATATTGATAGGGTAATATTATTAAGTTTTTGCCAAAATTAAATAAAGTCTTATTTTTGAAAATTGTAGAATATTAAAAAAATATTAGATACTTATTTAGGTTTTATTAAAAAATAAATTATTTAACAAAAATATAAATTAAATTGAGTTGGGATACAATAATTGGTCAAGAAAATCAAAAGAAAGTTATTCAGAATTCTATAGTTAAGAATCGAATTCATAATTCTTATTTATTTTATGGAAATGAAGGAGTGGGCAAAGCTGCTACTGCAATTGAATTTGCAAAAGTTTTAAATTGTCTTAACCCAATAATAAATGGAAATTCTATCTCAGCTTGTGATAATTGCCAATCATGTAAGCAATTTCAAATGCTTTCCCATTCAAATTTGCACTTGATTTTTTCGCTGCCCACCCCAAAAAATGCCGATACAAAAGCAGATGACTATATTTCTCGATTTTCTGATGAGCAAGTAATTGATATTCAAAATCAAATTCAGCTGCTTGCAGAAAATCCATATCATAGGATTCAATTGCCTTCTGCTAATTCTATAAAGATTAATCAAATACGTGATTTAAAAAGAAAAATTGCATTGCGTTCAGGTGTTGCAGGAAAGCAAGTTGTAATAATTTTAAATGCAGATGAAATGACCCCTGAAGCAAGCAATGCGCTACTTAAAACATTAGAAGAGTCAGACCCAAACATAGTAATAATTCTTACAACATCTCGAAAAGAAGTTTTGCTTTCCACAATATTATCCCGTACTCAACAGATATATTTTCAACCGCTTACATATCGCGAGATCTATCAAAGAATTTTACAAAATTTTACAATTGAAGATAACACTGCCCGAATAATTTCTACTTTAGCAAATGGATCATACACA
This sequence comes from Bacteroidota bacterium, assembly GCA_035451765.1. GTDB lineage: Bacteria > Bacteroidota > Ignavibacteria > Kapaibacteriales > UBA2268 > UBA2268. The sequence goes on from DAOTPH010000197.1 coordinate 2,399, forward strand.
ACAGCTTTGCAATATATCGAAAATGGATTTACCGATACCCGATTAGAATTTGTTGAGATTTTCAGAACTATTTTGAAGAAAAGAAATTATAGAATTGATTTTTTAAATAAAATTGAAAGAATTATTAAAGATGAAGGCCAGAAAAGCATTGTTAATGGGCTATTGCTTTTCCAAAGTTGGTTGCGAGATGCATTTAATTTGTCTTTGAACCCTGATAATCAAAAAATTGTAAATAGTGACCAAATTGATGTTCTAAAAAGCTTTGTGAATAATTTTAAAGATTATGATTTTCTAAAAGCATTTTCTGAAATTGAGAATTCATTAATTTTAATCAAAAAAAATGTAAATATCCAAATTATTTTAGTAAATTTATTTTTGTCGTTAAGACAAATTGTTTATAAGAATAATTAGTTTAAGCAAATAATAATATTTGTTTTTATGCAATTTAATAATGAAATTATAATAAATAATGAACAAAATATATATCCAAAAGAAACTGAAAGCAAAAATGATACAGAAAATAATATAGATGAGAACAAATCTTGTGAAGTCAATGAGCAGATAGAGAATCAAGACAATTGCACAGAAAATGAAGCAAAATCATCCACCGAGAGACAACATATATGCGTTCAATTAGAAAACAAAGCAGGCCACCTTACTCCATCGAACACTGTTGAGATATGCTTTCAGAATAATCGTAAGGAAATATATTACAATCCACTTGGCTGGAAAGTCAAATTTGGGGATTATGTCCTTGTCGAAACAGAAAATGGTATTGATATGGGAAGGGTTTCGAGCATTGGTATTGCACCTTATAGAAAATTTGAAATTCATCTTAAGCCCTATAATCCTGTTGTGCATTCTATTAAGCATATTGCAAGTACAAAAGAAATAGAACGATATGAGCAGAATATTAAAGATCAGCAAGAAGTAGTGGAAATTGTCAGGGAACTTGTGAAGAAATATAATATCGATATGAAAATCAC
>DAOTPH010000198.1:0-3369 GCA_035451765.1 Bacteroidota bacterium
ATATGATGTTGTTTTGACATCAATATGAAGAAAAGCATTTGCTGTCTCATATAATAAATCTGACCCAATTGGAGTAGAATTTGGAAATCCAAGCTGGTTCAATAACCAAAAATAAACTCTTTCAGCTCCCCTATCAATATCGCAAGATTTCTTGTTATAAATTTCAATCCAATCACTTTTGATTTCATCTTTAGAATTTAATGCGTTAATCATTTTATCTTTATCTTTTAAAAGCATAAATTCCATTTGGTCTAAATAATACTTTTCCCAAAATTCAAAATTTTCAAGTTTATTCATTTATAATTTTTTTTCAAAATTACGCAACTTTTTTTAATCTTTATTTATTATATTATTTCTCAATTATTTTCTGAATTTATTCGTCTTTACAATAATATAAATCAAAGAGTATATTATGAATAGTCAATTAATTCCAATAGTAATTGAGCAAACAAGCCACGGGGAGCGCTCTTATGATATTTACTCGCGTTTATTAAAAGAACGCATTATTTTTCTTGGCGGTCCGATTGATGATAATGTGGCTAACCTAGTCATTGCACAATTACTGTTTTTAGCAAGCGAAGATCCAGATAAAGATATAAATTTATATATAAATTCTCCTGGTGGAAGCGTCACGGCAGGTTTAGCAATCTATGACACTATGCAATTTGTAAAACCTGATGTTTCAACAATTTGTGTTGGGCTTGCAGCATCGATGGCTCAATTGCTTCTCACAGCTGGCACAGAAGGCAAGCGATATGCTTTGCCAAATTCTCGCATTTTAATGCATCAACCCTCAGGGGGAACGCAAGGACAGTCTGTTGATATTGAGATATATACAAAAGAAATAATCCGTACACGTGAGCAACTTTATGCAATCATTGCCAAACATACAAAGAAATCCGTTGAACAAATCACAAAAGACGCTGATAGAGATTATTATATGACTGCTGAGGAAGCTCTTGAATATGGCATTATTGATAAAATATTATTAAAATCTACCGATACATTACCTACGGATGGAATAAAATAATAATGGGAAAAACGGAAAAGACTTTGATTTGTTCCTTTTGCGGAAGGGCGTCATTTGAGGTCGAACAAATGTTCGAGGGTGTAAATGGTGCCTATATCTGCAATAATTGTATAGAGACAGCTCATAACATTCTAGAAAAAGAAAATAGCAAGAAACAAAATACTGAATTAACACTTTTAAAACCAAGCGAAATAAAATCAAAACTTGATGAATATGTGATTGGTCAAGAAGATGTAAAAATAACTTTATCTGTAGCTGTTTATAATCACTACAAAAGGATTTTATCAAAGGAAATTGATGATAATACTGAAATCGAGAAAAGCAATATCTTGCTCATTGGTCCAACAGGAACAGGCAAGACATTGCTTGCTCGAACCCTAGCGCGAATATTAAATGTACCGTTTGCAATTGCCGATGCAACCACAATTACCGAAGCAGGATATGTAGGTGATGATGTGGAAACAGTTTTGCTTAGTCTATTGCAAAATGCTGATTATAATGTGGAAGCAGCCGAACGTGGCATAATATTTATTGATGAAATTGACAAAATTGCACGTAAAAGCGAATCTACAAGTATAACACGTGATGTATCAGGCGAAGGTGTCCAGCAAGCATTGTTGAAGATTTTGGAGGGAACTCGATCCGGGGTGCCTCCTAAAGGAGGTCGCAAACATCCTGAACAATCTTTAATTTATCTTAATACAAAGGATATTCTATTTATAGTTGGCGGTGCTTTTGAGGGATTGGATAGCATTGTAGCGCGACGTATGGGGAAAGCTGAAATTGGCTTTACTGCAAAGCCCGCAAAGAAAATCGAAGAAACTTATGATTTGCTTAAAGAAGTTGAACCTGATGATTTGGTAAAATTTGGTTTTATTCCTGAATTAGTCGGCCGGCTTCCTGTCATAGCTGCACTTCACGACCTTGATGAGAATGCTTTGCTTGATATTTTGCTCAAACCAAAAAATGCACTTATCAAACAATATCAAAAATTATTTCAAATGGATAATGTAGATTTAATTTTTGAAGATGATGCATTAAAAGAAATTGTTCGACAAGCAAGAAAATTGAAAACAGGTGCACGTGGTTTGCGTGGTATTGTTGAATCAATTTTGAAACCAATTATGTTTGAAATACCAGATTTAGAAAATATTAAGAAGGTAATTATTACAGAAGAAGTTGTAAGAAAAGAAGCTAATCCAATATATAAATTCAGAAAAGAAGCAAAATCGGCGTAATTACTAAATAGCTTTTTCCCTATATCTTAAAAATTTTAAATCATAAGACAATATTATTTTAAAAAATATTTAAAAGATATTGTTTTTTTATAAAATATTAGTAATTTAGAATAATATAATAGAGGAATTATGATAGAACAATATGTTGAGTTGGCAAATAAACAATGGAATGATCATCAAGTTATAACATTCCCTGAGGAAATGTATGAGACTATTAGTATTCAAGAAGCTATTGATATATTAGATAAAATTGACCAAAATGCTTTGATGCTTTTGCCATTGCGAGAAATAAAATTTTTTACTTGGCTTAAGGAAAATGCCCCGGAAATTTGGGATGATCTATGGAATGATGAAAATTATGCAGAATATGTTGTTTCGATTTCTTTTTTGCCTATGCTTATTTATAATACTAATTTTAATGGGTTCCCAATTTGCGATTTGCTTGAACACGATAATTATTTCTTTACTCGTCAAATGATGGATACCGAGCAAGGCAGGACAATAATTGAAACATCCCAAGCAATCTATGAAAATCAACTGCCACTTTCATTACATCAAATTTTAGCTTTAGAAATTGATTTTAATGCCATTGATATTTGGCATTTTGCATATAAATACAATATTTCACTTGATGAAGCTTTTGAAGCAGCAAAGATTTTATTTGACGATAAAGCTTTGAAACATATCAAACGTGCTGAAGATGTTGTTCCATATTTAGAATTTATTTAATTATAATGATATATGTTAATTCTGAAATTCGGCGGTACTTCTGTTAAAGATGATGAGGCATTTGAGCGGGTTCTCCAAATTATTAAGGAAAGCTCTAATTCCGAGAAATGCTTTGTTGTGTTATCAGCATCTGCGACAATCACAGATTCACTGATTATGCTTATGCACTTCGCAGTTCATAATGATTTAGAAAATGGAAGAACTTGTTTTGAGAAAATTTCCCTCCATCATCTTCAATTATTATATAAAATAATTCCTGATGATTCGCCTTATTTTAATGAAGCAGAAACTAAAATTCGTTCATTACTTGATGAATTGCAGGAAATATCGAAAAGTGTAAATTTCTTGAAAGAATCTACCCCCCGCACCCTT
>DAOTPH010000199.1:0-3360 GCA_035451765.1 Bacteroidota bacterium
CCCTTATTTTATTGATATCATATCCAAGCGCTTTGAGAACTGCAATCACATCAGGGTAAGTTGCAATGTGGTCAGAGCCGAACACATCCACCATTTCTGAATAACCATGACGAAATTTTTCAATATGATAAGCAATATCGGGCAATCGATAAGTTGGCTCCCCTGTGGATTTTACAGCAACACGATCTTCCTCCATTCCCATTTCTGAAAGCTTCAGCCATATTGCATTATCCTTTTCATAGATAAGATTCTTATCTTTTAATTCTTTCAGTAATTGTGCAATTTTTCCTGTTTCGTATAGAGTATTTTCATTAAAATAATAATCAAGAAAAACATTTAACCGTTCAAGAGTAGCACGAATTTTTTTAAAATTCCATTCTTCACCATACTTTTGGAAAAATGAAAGGTTTTCAGGAGTATCATCAATATACGTATCGCTATATTTATTGATTATTTCTTGAGCAATTTCAATGATGTATTCGCCAAAATATCCATCCTCGGGGAAAGGATAATCTACTTCACCTAGCAATTGCCTATATCGAGCATAAATTGAGCGGGCAAGATTCCGCATCTGATTGCCTGCATTATTGAAATAGTATTCTCTATCTACTTTGAATCCCAACCATTCATAAATATTTGCAATAGTGTCTCCAATTACAGCATTACGACCGTGACCAAGATGCAAAAGTCCTGTTGGATTTGCACTAACATATTCTATTTGTGCTTTCCTTGAATTTCCTAAATTAGTAAAACCGTAATTCTCACCTTGTTCTGATATTTTTTGAAATATAAAATGATAATAATTCTTATTTAATTTAAAATTAATAAATCCCGCTCCTGCAATATTTATTTGCTCTATATAATCTGGATTGTAATCGAAATTTTCAATAATCTGCTGGGCTATTTGCCGAGGCGATCTCTTTAACTCACCTGCAAGTTGCATTGCAATATTTGTGGAAATATCGCCAAATTGTGAATTTTTTGGGTATTCAATTATAATTTCTTTTTGCTCAATTCCAATTTTTGACAAAGAATCTTTAATTATCTCGCGGATATAATTTTTAAACATTGTAGTTCAATTATTTTATTATACAGTTGGAATCAAGTATATGTCTTTTAGAGAATTTCTATTGAAATTTACTAACTTATCATTTTCAATTGTTTGAAATTTTGCGTCTGACCATAGCCGTTCAAGTTTATAATAGCTTCTTGATTCAATAGACATAATGTGAACTACAACATCAAAATAATCAAGTACAATCCAATTCATTAATTCAGTTCCCTCAGTTTTGGGTAATTCTATCCCTGTATTTTTTAATGTTATATAAATTTCTTCGTATATTGCTTTGCTCTGTGATGTTGAAAGCGCAGAACAAATTACAAAAAAATCTGCGGGGGCTGAATCGATTTTTCTCAAATCAAGAATTAGAATATTTTCTGCTAATTTGTTGCTTGCAAGATGTGCAATTTGGGTTGCAAGCTGTCGTGAATTGCGTGGTTTTGTATTTTTTGCCAATTTAGCCTAATTTTATAGATAAAAATGATTTCATTAAAATTAACGAATTATTGAAAATAAAATTATTTGATTGATTAATTTTGAAAAAATTTAAGTAATTGATATGGGAAAAACTCAAAATTTACCTAAAAAGAATATTAAGCCTGCTGATAAACCATTACCTCCGATATTTTCTAATCCTTGGTTTTACATTGTTCTTCTCTTTTTGCTTGTTTTTATTTTTTTATCTCCAGGTATTTTCGGAAATGGATTTAATGCGTCCGACAATTTGTCGTGGTTGCCTTTTGAGAATTATTTGAAGGAAGCAAAGCGAACGGGACATTTTCCATTGTGGATGCCCTATATTTTCAGCGGTATGCCAAGTTTTGCATCTTTTACTGTAACAGGCGATAGAATATGGGATTTTATTAGCCGGATTTATTTCGGAATTATTATGGGCTTTAAATCCGTTTTCGGTTCAGATGGTGCCCGAGTAGCTATGCACTATGTTGTTTATGCGATTGGTATATTTTTATTAATGCGTTCCAAAAAACATACTCATTTGGTTTCTTTTATTACCGCTTGTGCAGCAGTACTTTCAACGGGAATAATTATCTGGATTATGATTGGGCATAATTCAAAACCCGTTGCATTTTCGATGATTCCTTGGGTGTTTTTATTTATGGAAAAATTGATTCAAAAATTTTCCCTGCTTTGGTCCTCATTGCTTGTTCTTGCAATTCATATATTATTTGAATCCACTCACGTACAAATGATTTTCTATGCTGGATTGGCATTTGGATTATATTTAATTTATGAACTAATTGCCCGTTTGATTACAAAAAACAAACCTTTGAACGCTCTTATTCCTGCTGCCACTCTTGTAGTTGCAACAGCATTAGCTTTTATGCTTTCTGCCGACAGATATTTGAGTATATGGGAATATACACCGTATTCTGTCAGAGGTAGCGCTCCTTTGCTTCAAGATGCTAAACAAAAGCAAAACCGATCTGGTGGCAATGATTATGATTATGCAACTATGTGGTCATTTTCACCTGAAGAAACAATAACTTTCTTTGTTCCAAATTACTTCGGATTTGGCAAAATGGACTATAAGGGACCATTAACAGGAAATCGAGAAGTAAAAATTCCAACTTATTGGGGGCAAAAGCCATTCGAAGATGCTGCGCCGTATATGGGAATTATTGTAATTGTACTTGCTGCTGTTGGAGCCTGGAAATGTCGAAAAGATGTTTTTGTGCAATTCCTTGTGTTTTTAAGTCTTTTTGCCTGGATCCTATCATTTGGACGGAATTTCCCAATTCTATATGATTTCTTTTATTACAATGTTCCATTTTTCAATAAATTCCGCGCACCAAGTATGGTATTGGCTTTAGTGAATTTTGCTGTGCCTGTACTTGCGGGATACGGCATTTCTGCTATTATTCAAATGTATAAAGAAAATCAAACAGATGGCAAAAAAACAAGTATATATTTAGTTGTATTTTCCTTTATTTTTCTTTTGATTGGATTGATTATTTCGGGAATATTTAAAGAATCATATTTCGATGCAATGCGTGCAAGTCAAAGCTTGCGATTGCCTGAAGATTTTTATGATTTTATTTGGAATGCTATGCTTTCAGATTGGTACATAAATGCATTTTTGCTTATTATAGCGTCCCTTTTGACATATATGCTTGTTAGAAATAAATTAAAATTAAATACCTTCCTTTTTGCTATTTTGATTCTTATAGTTTTTGACTTGTGGCGTGTCGATAAGCGACCTATGGAAATTGCCGAGCAACCTTTAGAAAAAGTTGCATTTCCCGATGACGATGTATATTCATTTATAAAGCAGGATAAAA
>DAOTPH010000200.1:0-3289 GCA_035451765.1 Bacteroidota bacterium
GTGGCGTAACCTTTCTGCTTATTAATAATTATATCTTAATAGAAGCAGAGGAGAATTTGAATGAATTATAAAATATTCATTTGGTTACACCACATTTTTTATTATTTGTATTCTTTAATCGGCAGCTCCCCTAATAGTGCAAGTCTTACATTTTCAGCTAATGCCTGCAATTCATCTTCACCAGGATATATCTGAATGGGAGCAATCCAATCGATCCTTTCTTTTATTAATTTTATCAATATTTCGGAATAAGCCAGCCCACCTGTGAGCAGAATTGCATCAATTTCGCCTTTAAGTACTGTTGCATAAGCACCAATTTCTTTTGCAACTTGATAAGCCATTGCTTCAAACACTTGGCGATAATAAGAATCATTTTCTTGATATGCGCGTTTTTCGATTATTCGAGCATCATTGGTTCCAAGATATGAGACTAAGCCCCCTTCCCCTGCAATTTTTTTCTTTATTTGTGGAAGATGATATTTGCCCGAAAAACATAATATTGCTAATGGAGCAGCAGGAAGCGCCCCACTTCGTTCAGGTGAAAATGGTCCCTCTCCATCCAATCCATTATTGACATCAATTACTAAGCCATGATGATGTGCGCCAATTGTAATTCCGCCACCAAGATGTGCTACTAGTAGATTTAATTCTTCATATTTTTTGCCAATATCCCGTGCATAATGGCGAGCCACTGCTTTTTGATTTAATGCATGGAAAATGCTTGTGCGCTGAATATCTGCTAAACCTGAAAATCTTGCTATATCGTCTAATTCATCAACTACAACTGGATCGACAATGAATGCAGGCACTTGTTTTGTTTTTATGTTCTTTACGATTTCATAAGCTAAAATTCCACCAAGATTTGAAGCATGTTCGCCTTGCACACCAATACGTAAATCATTGAGCATTGCTTCATTTACTCGATAGACGCCACTCGGTATTGGTTTAAGTAATCCACCGCGGCCCACAACTGCATCCAATTCCTCAAGGTTAATTTCGTGTTCTTGTAATGTCTTTAAAATAAGCTCATTACGAAATTCATATTGGTCCGTAATCTTGGAAAATTTCGATATCTCCTCCGTACTATGCCTTATTACTTCTGTGAATAGCGGCGATTCATCTTCAAAAACCGCAATTTTTGTGGAAGTAGAACCCGGATTAATTGTAAGTATTTTCATATAGCTCTCCTTAATAACACGCTGCTAAAACGATTGATGCTAATTTGCTTTTATCTGAATCAGAGCGCGATGTCAATATTGCAGGAACTTTTGCTCCTAATACGACAGCGGCGACAGTACCTCCACCGAAATATGTAAATGATTTATATAATGCATTGCCAACCTCAATATTTGGAACGATTATGAGATCAGCATCACCAGCAACCTCGCTTACGATTTTCTTATGTTCCGCTGATTCTTTGGAAATTGTATTATCAAATGCCAAAGGACCATCAACAATACAGCCTGTTATTTGATTTCGCTTATTCATCATTGTCAATATTGCTGCATCAACACAAGCTGGCATTTTCGGATTTACTGTTTCAATTGACGCGAGAACAGAAACCTTAGGATTTGGAATATTTAATCGATGAAATAAATTCACGCCATTTTTTATCATTACAATCTTTTCATCGAGTGTTGGCGCTATAATCAATGCCACATCAGATAATGCCAATACTTTATGATAAGCAGGAATTTCAAAAAAACTGATATGACTTAACACATCTGCTTCGCGAATACCATCTTCCTTATTCAATATAACACGAAGATAATCGGCAGTTTGGATAAAACCTTTCATAAGAATATCTGCTTTGCCCTCTTTCACAATTTTTACAGCTTCTTGAGCGGATTTGATAGGATCATTTTGCGAAATAATATCGAAATTATCCAAATCAAATTGAATTTCATCCGCAATTTCCCGAATTTTTTGTTTATTACCAACTAAAATAGGGTCAATTATACCTTCTTCATAAGCTACCTTTACAGATTTTAGCGCATTTTCATCTTCGGCTGCAGCAAGCACAAGTTTGCGTTTAACTTTATATGCCCGCACAATATCAAAAAAATATTCAAAATTTTTAATCATTATATTATATATTTATTTTATAATAAAGTTACTCTAATTTATCGAATCTGTTTAGAAATTCTTTCCATTTCCCGAAATCTTTTGCACTAAAGTGTTGCCTGTCTTGGTCTTTAAAAAATGATATACCTTTTAAAGAATCACCCATAACTCTTATAAAATCTTCCACTGAGAGTACAAGAAAATGTGGTTTATCATCATTATCAATTAGACACCAAATATAAAAATGAAATGAATCCTTAATTAAATCTCTTGGTTTCATATCAATCGCATAGGTATTTTTTGTTATACCTTCATTGTATTCTATCCTTGAGCTTTTTACTTGAATTGTACGAAATTTTGTTTCATAATTTTTGCTGCCACAAGAACAAGTGTGATTAATCATTTCGATCTCCCCACCACATTTATCACAAGTTGGTCGATTTATAAGATTTGTACTTCCACATTTATTGCATTTTGTTTTATTACCTATCATTTCATTTTTGCAAGATAAACATATTTTCTTTGCAATTATACGATTCTTTTGCGTTTTCGAAAAGTCTTTTCCACATTTTTTACAAACAAGGGCGGGAGTCATATTCCAAATTTTACCACAATCTTTACAAACGTGTTTATGTATAAGTAAATCAATATATTCGTCATAAACAGGATTATAAATATTCCACCCATATTTTGACAATTCAAATGAGACAAGAAATTCACCATATCTTGAAAAATGTTTGGCACTTAAATTTTCAATCGATTTTTTATCGATATTTTCAAAATTTGGTTTTTTACTCATAATCCAACTCATCGATTTCTATATTATCATTCGAAAATAAATTTTCCCCAATATTTTTTTTAATATTTTCTATTCCTGCTTTCCTAAACATTTCTTTATTTATTTCAATACCAATTCCTATCCTTTCAAGCTTTTTAGCTACAATTACTGATGTAAAACTTCCAGCAAAAGGATCTAGAACATATTCTCCTTTATATGAAAACATTCTAATTGCAAATTCAGGTATATCCTCAGGAAATGGGGCTGTATGGCCTAATATATTTTCTCCTTTGCTATTAATCTTTATAACAGGTGGGAATTTTATAATATCACGACGCCATTTTTTGATAAAATCTTCGGGTAAAATATTTTCTTCCTTCTGTCTTCCTTGAGTCATAATTGTTTTTAGAGAGAATCTCTTACCTCGATTACTTTCACTTCTCTCAA